>NZ_JAMXEX010000015.1 GCF_025370775.1 Ancylothrix sp. D3o
GCTCTTTTTATTTCTCTAGCTTCTTTCGTCTGATTAATAAAATCATTTAACTCAGAAATAATGTCCATGTTCATTTTAAAATTTAGACAACAATTAATATTATACCTGTTTTGACCTATTTAGGATTGCTATACATCTCACACCGGGTGTGGTTATACCTTTGGCGTTGGGCTAAGCGTAGACATCCCAACAAATCAAAAAGATGGGTTAAACAACGTTACTTCAAGACTATAAAAGGCGCAGATTGGGTCTTTACCTGTATAGGTGAAAATCGAGGAAGAGAGAAGTCATTCACTCTCTATTCTATTGCATCCACCCCCATTGAACGCCACATAAAGGTCAAGGGAGAAGCGTCACCCGATGATCCGAGCCTAAAAGAATATTGGAAAAAACGCCACCAAAAATACGGTAAAAGCTATTGGGAAAAGAACACCAGCAATTACCAAATAGCTCAGAACCAAAACTGGGTATGCCCCATCTGTGGCGAACCACTTTTCAACGGTGAGGAAATCGAAACCCATCACATAGTACCTGTAGCGAAAGGTGGAAGGGACGACATCGAAAACCTAACGCATTTACACAGAGCGTGTCACAAGCAGGTACACACATCAAAATCCAAGTTTGAAAGCTTGAAGTAAGGCTTGAGCCGTGTGAGTGCGAAAGTCTCATGCACGGTTCGAGCTCTTAGGGGCGGGGAGTAATCCCCAAACCTTACCCGACACTCCTTGGGCCTGTGAAACTTTACTCTTCCGGTTAATGTTATAAAGTCGGTGGATTGGGTGGTACAGGCGGATGTTGAGGGGTTGGTGGGACTCCAAAGGCCGGTGTCAGGTTCGTCCATGTTTTATCTCATGGCCATTTTAGACCGGCTCAAACCAAATGTAGATTACCCGCATTCTAAGTGGGCATCGGCCAGATATCGTATCCCATCGGCACCGAATCTTATCCCACCGGCACCCAACTAAACATGGACTAAATTAGCGCACCGACATCCCCGACGGACAGAGGTCAGCTTATCCCACCGGCACCCAAATAAACATGAGTAAATCACGCCAAACCACATACCCAACTAAACCGGGGCAATCACGCAATACCACATACTCCGAAGCCACTTCGGTAATAAAAGCAGACCACCAGCCTCCTAATTAATTTCCTAAAAAATGCCATCCGCCATCGGCCCCATTTAGTCAACGATCCGCAAGCAACTCAAGAATCAACTAAACACCCCGGCAAAACGGCAATATTATCGTTCCAATGAGACTAATGTTTGTGTCTGCTACTTGGCTGCTGATGTCAACTTCGTTATTTCTACCCCATCTAAGCTGATGAAGAGCAGCGAAATGCTTTTCACCAGCATCCTGACAAGAGCAAAGAAAACGCCGCCTACCACCTGCTTTTTACAGCGAACTCTCTAAGAGGCGGCCTCTTAAACCTCATTAAACAGTTCGGTTCGTAGTTGAGCCACTTTTTCTGTAAATTCCTTCAAGTATTTAGATGATTTTACATCGTCCATAAAAGCGGCCTTAAAGCTATTTCTTGCAAGCTTCTCAATATCAGCGGCTATTAAATTAAATGTCTCCGCTACTTGCAAATAATTTTCTACCACATCTGCACCAAACATGGGTGGATCATCTGAGTTTATAGTGACAAAAACTCCTGCATCCATCAACTGCTTTATTGAGTGTTGAGCCATAGTAGGAAACACTTTTAACTGAATATTACTGACCGGACAAATTGTGAGCGGAATTTGGATGTCTACCAGGTGTTGTACTAATTTATTCTCTTCAATAGCACGCACACCGTGATCAATGCGTTCAATCCCCATTGATAGCGCATCCCAGACACTTTCTGGCCCTACATCTTCACCAGCATGAGCAACTAGCCGAAATCCTAATTCTTTCGCTCTCTCAAATGCAGCTTTATGACGAGATGCAGGATTACCGGCTTCTTTACTATCCATACCAATACCAATGATTCCTACATCATGGCGACTGGCATGGGCTAATTCCACCATATTCAAGCTCACTTCTTTCTCAGTAGTTCTGTCGATATCAGCAATAAACCACATCTCAACATTATATTTTTCTTGAGCAATTTTGCGCCCTCTCGCAATGCCTTCATTGACTATATGCCAAGGAATTCCACGTCTCTGATGTGCGTCATAACTCAAGAATACCTCGCGGTAAGTAATTTTTTGTCGCGCTGCATCTGCTCCTAATTCTACTGTAACCGTCTCAAAATCGTTAGCCGTTTTTAAGGTTGATGCCGTAAATGATAAAATGTCAATAAATTGGTTAAGATTTTTAAATTCAAAAAAATTCCTCGCACCTGCTTCATTTTCAAAGGGTAACTCAATAGAATTACTTAGGGCTAACTTCAATAGAGTAGCCGGTTGAATTGAACCTTCTAAATGACAGTGCAATTCGGCTTTAGGAATATTTTGAATAAATGCTCTTAATTCTGAGGTAAGCATAACCGCTGCTCCCAAAACTACATGACAGTTTGTTGACAAGGAAATATTAAGGTAGTCGGGTTTGATTTACCAATTACCTAAACTGGGGCTAAGGTATTCAGAAATTCTGAATTTACTATTAGCCTATTAACGATAATTTTATCTTAGCATTTTTTTAGCTAAAATCATGTCCCAAAAAAAGTTCCGGCTACTAAAATATATTCGGCTCACGGGGCTAACAAAGTTAAGCGGTCTTTCTTTATCAAGTTTTTAGGTGCTTTTTTAATTGTATTTACAGTAAAATTAGTATCAATAACCCTGTCAATAAGCAGCTATTGTGTTAGGCTTGATTTGTCAAGTTTTTAGTTTGATTTTAACTGGAATGACCCCTTGGTTTTGGCCTAAGCTGTGTTTCTTTTCAGCTAATGAACTCCCATAAGGGGGCTGAAATCATACATTGCCCGTAACTATGCCAGCAATTTCTCATCTTTTCCAACCAATAAATCCCCCAAAGACACAGAAATCGCGGAAGAAGTGGGGAACGTGGAGAGGCCGATTAATCTGCCAGCGTGGGGGATGTTGAAAGGCGGGTGAAACTTTAAGGGTTGGTGGAACTCGCTTTTAGCCGGTGCATTCCCGAAAAGCCGGTGGAACTCGCTCGTGCCTATGAAAATCGCTCGTGCCGGTGTCTCGCTCGTCCACGCTTCATTTCATGGAATTTCACAGGGCGACTAAAACAAAATGTAAATTATCGGCAGCCCAGGCGGACACCGGCCAATATCGTATCCCACCGGCACAAACTAAAACATGGGCAAATTAGAGCACCGGCCCCCCAAAAACCTAGACAAATCCCATACACCGGCACCCCAAAAAACCGGGACAAATTACGCAATACCCCAATAAACATGGGCAAATCACGCAATACCACCGGCCTCTATTAACTCCAAATAATGGGATCAGCCACCGGCCCCCTTTACCCCACGATCCGCAAGGCCCTCCAAAGTCAAGAGAAAATTTATGTGGATTCACCGGCACCCCTAGATATTACAGCGCTGGTGGATCTTGCCGAGGCGGTGGATTGGGTGGGACAGTCGGATCTGTCGGGGGCCGGTGGATCTTGCCGAGGCGGTGGATCTGTCGGGGGCCGGTGGATCTGTCGGGGGCCGATGGATGGGGTGGCACAGGCAAATTTCGCTCGTGCCGGTAGATGCGATGATACGAGTGAATTTTATGAGTCCGATTGATACAGAACCTATTGGTGAAATTAGAAAATTAAAAAGGCCGATTAAAAAATATTTCCATCTATGATCTGGAAAGCAACGCTCAGCACCTATCGGCTGTGTAAGTAGGGGGCATCAAGTTTAGCCGTAACGCACCATTAAATGTGATAGCTTTAAATTAGACCTTTATGTCGAATCGTCTATTGTGGCTAAAGATCGTTTTCATCAAGTTGTTAAAATGGCTCTTACGAAGGATGGGTGGAATATTACTCACGACCCACTTAAGATTAAAGTAGGTGGTGTAGAGATGGAAATTGATTTAGGAGCAGAACGATTACTTGCAGCAGAGCGAGGAGATGAAAAAATTGCAGTGGAAATCAAAAGTTTTTTAGCCAGTGCTTCGGCAATTTCAGAGTTTCATACAGCACTAGGAGAATTTATTAATTATCGGGCTGCATTACGCCGTGAAGAACCAGAGCGTATTCTCTATCTTGCTATACCAGATCTAATTTATAACAGCTTTTTTCACCTTGATTTTCCAGCATCAGTGCTGCAAGAAAATTCCGTGAAGTTGATTATTTACGATATTGAAGTGGAGCAAATTTCACAAGGTCAGGACTAACCGATAAACTAAGCCTCTATCAGCAGATTGTCCAGCAGATATTGATGGATTATGCTGAAGTTAAACCAGCTTATGGTGATATTGAAGTTGAAACTATCTTTGATACACAACGAAACCACTATCAAATTGTCCATTTGGGGTGGCAGCATAAACGTTGGGTTCATCATTGTATAGTACATCTTGATATTCGTAATGAAAAAATCTGGATTTTTTACAATTCAACCGAGCATGATATTGCAGCAGATTTAGTAAATTTAGGTGTACCAAAACAAGATATTGTGTTAGGTTTTTATCCTCCTTTCATGCGGGAAATGAGTGATTATGCTGTGGGCTAAAAGTAGGAGCATTACAGAACAGAAGCCATAGCAGAAGTTAGCTCTATTTTTTCATCTTGAAACGATGGACTTTTCGGGGCCGGTGGATATTGAGACACCGGCTTCTGCGGAGGGAGTAGAGGATGCAAGAGGCCGGTGAATTTGCCAGCGTGGGGGGATGTTGAAAAGGCCGGTGGAACGCTTGGGGGCCGGTGGATTTTTAGGGGCCGGTGGATCTGTTAGGACTCACCTTAAATATTTGTGTTAAATCATTGATTGTATATCCATCGTAGCTCAATTTAATACACTGCGCTCTTTGTCTTACTTGGTGATATTTACTACGTTTAGAAAATTTTATAACATCTTAATTTTTTTCGGCGCTTAAGCCTTTAATAAAACGCATATTAAAATGTTTTATTGCCCGATTGTTTGGCCATTTATAACATGAAAACATAAAAATTTTAACATAAAAAATTAATTGAGCCTGATTATTTATTAATATTCTGTAACCATCTGAGCTAAATGGATTATTATTAATCTATTGATTACTAATTATTTAGTGTAATTTTACAAGAAATTGGTATCAAACGCCTCTTTCTATTACTGATTTTTATTTTAGAAACTGATAGAAAAGGGATATAACTACTCACCCAGACTTGATATTATTCGGCTTGACCGATTAAAATAAAACCGGCCCAATCTTTGGGCTTGGGATAATTTTTCATCGTAATTAACATCGCTTGACGCAAGGCTTGGGCTTTATCAGGGGTTTGTTGGAGTTGCTGATAAAATGTTTCCATCAGTTCAAAGGTTGGAGTATCGTCAACTGTCCACAGGGAAACAATTAAACTCGTAACGCCAGCCGCCATTAAGGAACGAGATAACCCTAAAACCCCATCGCTGGTAATAGTTCCTGCTCCTGCATTACAAGCACTTAAAACCACTAAATCAGCCGTTAAATTTAACTGGAGAATTTCCTTTGAGGTGAGTAAACCATCATCAGAAACAGAGGTGGAAAGGACGACCGCACCTGGAATTCCAGACTCGGTTAAATCACTCATAATTCCGTGAGTAGCAAGATGAATATAACGGGCATTTTCTATTCGTTGAATGACGTTAGATTCGGTGGCATTTTCACCTAATAAGGGTTCAGTTTTAAGCATTTTAGCAATAGCGATAGCTTCTTTTTCACTGGCGGGAAGCGGGTTTAAAAGTTGGGGTTCTTCTCCAGGGACGAAAGCAAATTTGGGCATAATTGGATTGCCCAGAACTAAAGCTATATCACCTTGATTTCGTTGCTCTTTCTCTGCCGTTAATTGTAACAATTGAATCGACGGGGAAGTTAAAATAGTATGCTTTTGAATTAGATAATTTCCTTTTTCATCTACTAAAGCCTGAAAAGGAACTAAGAATAAGTCTTGATGAGGAATAAAAATAACCCGGTCTTCGGGATTTTCGGGTAATAAATCTGCAATGGGTTCAATTAAAAGCTCATACAGTTTATTTAATTGCCTATTTAATTGTTCGTCATTCATCTGCTGTACCGTCAGTGATGAAATCCCTGAGTCTAAACTAGCACGAGTTCCCCGAACTAGCTCATTTAGGGAAGGAAGTGCTGGCAGTTCTTCTGGACTTAACATCGGAACAAGGTTATCTGTCTTTAAATTCGTTAAATCAACAGACCGAAACTGCACAGCACCATTAGGTTGTACAACCCAAATTAGTAATGTAGAATTTTGCTTAAATTCATCAACAATAACCGAATATTCAACTAAGGTGGCATTTTGCAGTTTAGCCACTTTTTGAATATCCGAAAAATTAGGGGGTTTTACAGAAATTGAGGTTAATCTTTCCGGTGATATATTATTTTGTGCTACTAACTCAACAAACGCTCTTGCTCTGCCGCGTTCAGCAATTTCTAACGCTTTTTCAATTTGGTTTTGCTCAATTAATACCTGTTGCAAAACGCCATAACTTTTTGATAACGTTTCAAAGAAAGAAACTTTATTTCCATCACTTAATCCTGGGCGTAAAGACTCCACAGTTTCAATGGCAGAATAGAGGGTTTGAGTAGCTTCAGCAAGTTTGCCAACTTCAAACTCAGCAGATCCAATATTAATTAATGTGACCGCTTCTCCCCGTTTATCTCCGATATTTTGGCGAACTTTTAAAGCTTTTTGATAGAACGGGAAAGCTTGAGAGTGTTGATTTTGAATTCGATAAATATAACCGATATTATTTAAAGCTTGTCCAACCGCTTCTAAATCTCCGATTTTTTCCATTATAGGCAAGCCTTCTTGATATAACCTTAAGGCTTTTTCATACTCTTTAAAACGTTCATAAACGGCTCCTAAATTAATCGTTACTTGACCAATACCTTGAGCATCCTGTTCTTGTTTGGCTAAAGTTAAGGATTGTTCAAAAGCCAGTTTAGCTTGTTGATATTCGCCTAAAGAAACATAAGCTGCACCGATATTATTGAAAAGAATTCCTTCTGTCCAGCTATCATCTAAAGTTTTAACTACAGTTAAGGCTTGTTGAAAGTAGGATAACGAGTTTCGATGCTGTCCTAAAACCCGATAAATAGTACCTAAATTCGATAAAATATTGACTTCTCCTGACTTTTCGTCTAGTTTCTGAACCAATTTTAAAGCTTTTTCAAATCCTTGAATTGCCTGGGGATATTGACCTAAAATAAAATAGGCAGTGGCTTGATTATTTAAGGCTAAACTTATCCCTTCTTCATCGTTTAATTCTTGAGACAGTTTTAAAGCCTTTGTCGCCAACTGAAGGGCAAGTTGAGCGTTCCCTGTATTGCGGTGAACTAAGGCTAAATCATTAAGATAGGTAGCTTCTAAAATTTTATTTTGTTGTTGTTGTGCGAGCGCCAATAACTTCTCTAAAGTGAGACGTGCCTCCTCAAACTTTCCTTGATCAATGAATTCGGATGTACTCTTATACATCCGTTCTAACTCAGCATTTGACTGAGCGAATGCCACAGGTATCATCAAGCCAAATTGTAATTGCATCAACACTGTAATGCTCAAAAGACCCCAACGAGAAATATTGAAACCCATAAATTTTTAGAATAAAAAATATCGACTTAATTTGCTAAAATCTTACCTGATATTGGAATTTACCCTTTATTAATCCAAAATCGAAATGACTGGACTCGACGAACAACTCCGGAAACTCATTGCTGAAACCTGCAAACACTCCCCCAAAAGTGTTGAACGTCGTAAGGGTTTTACTCAAATTATTCGCCTGATTCAGAAATCGGGTAAATTGTGGCACGAGTCTACTCCAGACTATGAAGACGCATGGCAACACACCATGACTTTTCTTTACCTAAATCTTTGTGAAGCGAGGACGGCAGCCCAGTATGACCCAGACAAAGCAAGTATTATCACCTGGCTTAATTTTTATCTTAAAGGACGTTTAAAAGATTATCACCGAAAACATCAACAGCAGCAACAACGTTACATTTCTACAGATATTCCCCTCTGTGAAAATCTCAATCTTCTCGATACATTGGAAGCACCTCCTGATATTCCACCGATTTTAGAAGAAGTTCGTCACTGGGCGCAAACTGATGCCACTGGAGAGTTACGCAACAGTCACGTTCGCAGACGTCCAGACATAACGTGCCAATTGTTAATTTTAAGTCGCTTGCCTCCAGAAACCAACTGGGAACAGCTTGCGAAGGAGTTGGGAGTTCCAGTCAGTACCTTAAGTAGCTTTTATGAAAGAAATTGTCGCAAGTTTTTGCGTAATTTTGCTCGGTCACAGGGATATCTTGAGTAGTTGACTGGTGACAGCGAAGCACTGAGCCTGTCGAAGTGTTGACAGTTCTGAAGAGAGGCTAGGGGTTAAAAAAGAGGAAAAATGGCTAATAAAGGTTTGAATTTGGAAGATTACGCTTTACCCATTGTCATATCCCAGGAAGCGAGGGATATTGCCACACAATTTGCGTTGCGACATCCGAAAGGGGGTAAGCGAGAACAGGTTTATCTGAATACATTGGCAGTTTGGGGGGTTCATTGTTATTTAAAATGGATGCAAATTGCAACGGAATTAGAGATGAGTGATAGTTGGAACCCCATTACTCAACTCTGTGGAAATGTGGCAGATTTAAAGATAACTGATGTAGGACGTTTAGAATGCCGGCCGGTGCGAGAAGAACAACAAATGGTGATAATTCCTCCAGAGGTTAGAATTGACCGAATTGGATATGTTGTGGTGCGGATTTTGGAGTCTTTAAAAACAGCAGAGATTTTAGGGTTTGTCCCAACTATTTCGCAGGAAATTTTACCCTTAGCACAGTTACAACCTATCGAAGAATTGTTAGTTTACTTAAATCCATCTCAACCCGGAGTATTTCAAACTCCTGTCCGATTAAGTTTATGGTTGATTGATGAATTTGAGGGGCTTTGGCAGTCGGTTTCTCGGCAACCTGCTTTAGGATTAAGAAATTCATCGCGCAGTGATGAAGAGTTTGTTCAAGGAGCCAAATTAATTGATTTAAAAATGCAGTTGGGGAGTCAATCTGTTGTTTTGTGGGTGGCATTAACTCCAGAAACACAAGGACAAATTGCCGTCAGGGTTCGCTTATATCCTGCCCCCCAAGATAGCTATTTACCGCCGAATGTTCAACTAATTTTAGTTTCTGAAACCGGGGAAATTTTATCGGAAGTTCAATCGCGTTTACAAGATAATTATATCCAACTCCCTCGGTTTCGAGGAATGCCAGAAGAACGATTTAAGATCACCGTTCGTTTAGCGGAGGCATCTGTGACAGAAATATTTATTTTTTGATGATTTTCAAAAGTTGTAGAGAGGGTGACTTCAAAAAATTTTTTAATTTATAGTAAGCTATAAGTTGTTACCCTCAACTTTGTGATGCTACCAACCCAAATTATTGACGAAAGTGATGTAGGTTGGGTTGAGGAACGAAACCCAACACTCTCGACGCTTTGATGGGTTAGGCTACGTCAACTATCACCGTACGCTTACGCTCTACCCATTCTACAAATAATTAAGTGCTTCTTCTTACCCACGCTTTGATGGGTTTCGCTTACGCTCTACCCATCCTACAAATAATTAAGTGCTTCTTCTTACCCACCCAAATTATTGATAAAAAATGGCAGAAAAACTGGTTATTATTGATTTAGGAAAAGGTTCCTTAATAGAAGGATTTCCTTCAGTTACAGCACGACTTTGGGACTTAGAAAATTCCCGCCCGATTAAAATAACGGGTTGTTTGCCGGCTGCTCCGGAATTGATCACGTTTTATCAGCGTTGGCGGTTCATTTATCAAGAGCTATATCATACTTTAGGGATTGGATCTCGAATTGAACTCGATCAAGAAGATGTTACTCATGTTTCCGAAGTTGAACTTCAGGAACTCTGTACTCAATATATTGATCAGTTTAATGAATGGCTTAACTTTGCAGAATTCCGTAACATTGATCAACAGTTGCGTTCGGCGCTACAACCGGCTGATGAAATTTCAATCATCTTAGAAACTGATGATTTCCAAGTGCGACACTTACCTTGGCAATTGTGGAGTTTTTTTTACGATTATCCTCATGCAGAATTAGCCCTCAGTCAACCCCAATATAGTCGTAAAATGCAAACTTCTGTTTCGCGTACTAAAATTAGAATTTTAGCGATTTTAGGCAATAAAGTTGGAATTGATATTGCAGAAGATCGAAAGCTTTTAATGACCTTGACTGATGCGGAAACTGTATTTTTAGTCGAACCCAACCGCCAAGAACTTGATGATGCGTTATGGAATAGTCAAGGTTGGGATATCCTTTTTTTTGCGGGTCATAGTGAAAGTCAAGAGCAGGAAGAATCGGGAAGCTTTAAAATTAATTATCAAGATAAAGTCTCGATTAAAATGTTATTGCCGGCTTTTAGAAAAGCGATTGAAAAAGGCTTGCAAATTGCTATTTTTAATTCCTGTGATGGTTTAGGTTTAGCCACTGAACTTGCCCAGTTAAATATTCCTCAAACGATTGTAATGCGGGAACCTGTGCCTGATGTTGTCGCTCATACATTTTTAAAACATTTTTTACAGGAATTTTCCCAAGGTCAATCTTTATATTTAGCAGTGCGACACGCGAGAGAACGGTTATATATCTTAGAAAATCGTTTTCCTTGTGGCACTTGGTTGCCTGTTATTTGTCAAAATCCGGCAATTGTGCCGGTGCGTTGGCAAGATTTAAAACAAAGTCAAACTATCCAAAAATCACCCAGTTTTCAGTTTAGTAAACTTGGCAAAATCGGATTGATGAGTTTAGCAATTACGCTTTTAGTTTGTTTAATTCGTCAGTGGGGATGGCTCCATTTTGGGGAGTTGAAAGTTTATGATGTAATGATGCGATCACGTCCCCTCGAAAAACAGGATAATCGTTTATTGTTAGTTTCCATAACAGAAGAAGAACTTAAAACATTTGGAAACGAGACTGCTTATGATCAAATTTTGGCTCAATTTTTACAAAAACTTGGCGAATACAAACCCCGAACTGTTGGATTAAATCTTTATCGAGATATGCCGGTTGAGCCGGGATATCAAGACTTAAAAAATCAATTTAATAAACAAGATAATCTATTTTTTATTTGCAAAAAACCTGATAAAAATGATCCTGGTGTTCCTGCTCCGCCGGATGCTCCTGGCCTGCGAGTTGGATTTAATGATGTGATGCGAGATTCTGATAAAATTTTACGCCGTCAACTTTTATATTTCACTACTTATCAAGGATGTAAAGCCAATCGTTCTTTAGCCCTTCAACTCGCATTTCATTATTTAAAGCAGCAAGGAATTCAACCCCAAAACTACCAGAAATATGAGATTAAATTGGGTGAGGTGATTTTAAAACCGATGGAATCTGATATCGGGCTTTATCCAAATTTTGATGGAAAAGGATATCAAATTATGCTCAATTATCGGTTGTCTGAACCCATTGCTCCTGAAGTTACATTTACGCAAATTCTGAATGGCGACGTTGATCCAAATTTAATTAAAGATAAATTAGTTTTAGTGGGTAATAATGGCACCAGTGTTCAAGATGAAGGTCATCGTACCCCCTACAGCCCAGATCAAGAGGTGCGAGGATTAATTATTCAGGCGCAAATGGTTAGTCATATTTTGTCTGCGGCTTTAGACAATCGTCCGTTGTTGAAAGTTGGGTCAAAATGGACGGATGCGCTGTGGATCGGGTTGTGGACGCTGTTGGGTGGGCTGTTGGCAAGGTTGAGAAGTGATCGCACCGGAATGATGATCACCTTGGGAATTGCAGCAGGAGTGTTATACGGCGTTTGTTGGGGGTTGTTTCTTGTGGCGATTTGGGTTCCTTTCTTTCCCGCGCTTTTGGGGTTGGTGGGAGCGGGGCTTTGGGTGTGGAGATCGCTTTTTAATAAAAAAATCTAAAAATTGCGTAAAACCTGTGTTGCCGGTCAATAAAGATTTCAGGGCGGATTAAATTCCCCCAATTGCTCAAAAATACAGGATTTTACTGTCATCTATGATCCACCAGAAGTTATTTTTATTGTTCGTTTTAGCTGGAATTTTAATGACGCTGAATTCCACAAAAGCCGGCATTGCTCAATACCCTGCACAGTCTTTAGAAGTCGCTGTTGAATTTCAAGATCCAGATCGGGGTGAACCAAATGAAGATCGTCAGGGTTCCTCCAGTCGTACAAATTGTCCGGCAGTTTCTAAACCTTTAACGGCATTAATTCCTGAACACAATAGGGGGTTAACGTTGTCGGGATATCCGACTTTTATGATTTATGTTCCCTACAGTTCAACCCCAGCTAGAGATGTAGAATTTGTTTTGTTAGATGAAGAAGAGAATGCAATCTTTAAACAGAAAATGCCTTTGATGGGAGCGCCTGGAATTGTCAAATTTAAGTTGCCCCAATCTGCACCGATGTTAGAAGTTGGTAAACAATATCGTTGGCAATTTTTCTATCGTTGTAATCCGAGATTGCGGGCTGAGGATGATGGTGTTGAAGGAGTGATCGCACGAATTAATCCCAGTGAAAATTTAACCAGTCAGTTAGCAAAAGCAACAACACCCCTAGAACAAATTCAAGTGTACGCTAAAAACGGATTATGGTATGAAACTGTGACTTTATTAGGAGCATTGCGGCAGGAAAAACTTCAAGATCAACAAATTTTGAAAGAGTGGAAAGAGTTGTTAGGCTCTATTGGGTTGGAAAATTTAGCCGGTGAACCTTTTGCTCCTTGTTGTCAACCTTAAAACTCAAAAGTCAAATCTAATATCGTAGGGTGGGTGACACTCCACAGATTAACGTTGGCATAGCAATGCTGCTGATCTCACCCACCTTTCTCAAAATTTTTCAGGAAATTTGCGTAAATCTGTTTTCCGGCACCAATAGATAGACAGGTCAAGCTCTCCAGCTTGTACAAATTATCACGAGGTTAAAGCGATGAGCGGCTGCAACGGTGATCCGGGTGCGAGTGGTTACGACAACAACGACCACGAATATGATTATGAGCGGGATGTTCAGGATAGTTATGACGACTGGCGTGAACAAAACGCCTCTCTTCTCGCGTTAGAACGAGATGCAGAACGGGAGATGTGGGAGGCAAATGAATGTGACCCCGATTGAGAGCAACTATTAAGACGGTTAAGATTGCCTCAATTAGAACTGACACGAATTTTATCTAAGATTAACCTCCCATTATCTCCAATTAATCGCGCCTAATTTTGTAGGGGCAGGTTTTGTAAAATGGTTCAAACTTCCCGCCAATTTAACTCAATCTGCGCCATTTCCATTACTCAGCTAATCGGAGTTATCATTGTATGGATTTCTTAATCAGCATTATCATTTGCCTGTTTTTAGGGTGGTTATTTTATGAATGGTTTAAGACAACCCCGTTAGGTTCAGCTTTCCTTGAAGCGAGAAAGCAAGAAAAAATTTTTAGCTCGATGGTTGAGGCAATGAATGAAGTGCCAATATCGAATTTAGAAGATTTGGAACGTCGGGCTTTATTTAAAGCATTGTCAGGGGATCATCAAGGAGCGATTGAAGATTATTCCCAAATTCTCTATCAAGATCCGAATAACACAACAGCCTATTTAAATCGAGGAAATTCTCGTTATTTAATAGGAGATTACCGAGGCGCATTACAAGACTATAATCTGTTGATTGGTCTTGATGCCCAGTATGCTAGTGGTTATGTGGGCAGAAGTAATGCAAAACGGCTACTCGGAGACTATCGGGGTGCAGTTGCAGATTGTGATCAAGCGATTAGAATTAACCCAAATGATGATAATGCTTATGTTAAACGAGGGTTAGCTCGATTGAAATTGGGCGACCGCACCGGAGCCATCCAAGATTTTGATAGGGCACTGAAAATTAATCCTCAAAATGTAGAAGCCGTACATCATCGTTAGAGTGGCAAGGGTTTTAGCCGATCTAATTTAATTTAAAACCCAAAAATCCTTGGAGTAAACTCGGAATAGCCTGAAACCTGTCCAGTTTAAGCTTTAGCTCCCAAAAAGGACAAGCCAATCAGTCCAGGTGAAATCTAAACAAATATTAAAATTCAGTAATTCTACTGATTTGGAGAACTTCATTTAATGTATAAAATGTAAATATATGGGGCAAAAATGGAGATATTTATCAGTTAAATCCTATCACTGCTTTCTCTTTGAATACCCATATTGTAAATTCAAGACTGAGGAATCTCTAAATTAGTTTGAGATTTTCAATTGACAGTATCTAACCTAAAAAAAGGATAAAGCACAGTATGAATAATTCATCTCCTGAATTTTTACCACAAGACATTGATATCTTAGATTTTTTAAGAATAGAGCTAGTGAATCTGAGTGGATTTTCCACATTAGCTTATGAGTTGATTCAAAATGCAGAAGATTCTAAGTCATCTTGGATCAGATTCAATATTTGTAAGGATGCGCTGATTGTTGAAAATGATAGCGAATTTAGTGAACAAGATTTTGCCAAAATGCAAAGACTAGCTGGAGGTGACAGACGGGCTGAAGACGAATGGACAATAGGCAGATTTGGAATTGGTTTTACCTCAGTTTATCAAATTACCGATCACCCAGAAATTATCTCTTCTGGTAAGCACTGGACTTTTTATCCTGAAAAAGAATCTAATTCCAGAATTAAACAAGTTCTGTTAGAGAAAAAATCTCCAGGTACTCGTTTCTGTTTTCCTTGGGCTAGTTCAGATACCAAAATTCGTCAGAAGTTAGAAGTAGGAATTATTTCTCCAGATTCAGTTAATCAATTTTTTAAAGATATTTCGGAAGCTGCTCCAAAGTCAATGATTTTTTTACAAAATCTTAAAAAAATAGAAATTCAATATGAGAATAATTTAATTAAAATTTTACAAAAAAAAGATAAAGGAAAAACTATCATTGAAAGTATTGATCAACTCAAAAAAATTACTACTTATAAAGGCTGGTATCTTCTTGATGGTAATTTTAATGAATATGCTAATGTATTAAAAGCCAAATCTCAATTGACTATCAAAACGAAACGTCGAGCAGATGTTGTTGTCGCTATTCCTGATAGCAATCAAGATAATTTTTCTGGTTTTTACTATGCTTTCTTACCAACTAAACAAGAAACTCAACTGCCTTTTCATATTAATGCAGATTTCTTCACACTTTCTGATCGCAAAGGAATTGTCTTAGAACAAGGCGATCAAACTATATGGAATGGATTAGCAATTATCGCAGCTGCCGAGATCATTCAGCAAAACCTAATACATCTCAGAAATATTCTAGGTCATAAACATCTCTGGAGTTTCTTAAGCCAGATTGAAGTACAATCTCAGGATCAATTATTAAAATTTTTATGGCAAAAACTATATCCTAAAGTTCAGTCTTCAGAAATAATTTTTACATCTGCAAACAAATGGCAGTCTCCCCAACAAGTCTGTTTGTTAGAAAAAAAAGAAGAATATAAACTCTCCGCAGTTTTAGAGAAAGCCTTGGAGAAAATAAAACGTTCTTCAATCGTACATTCTGATCTGCACTCTTATTCTAGTTTGCTCAAAAAAGTTGGAGTAATTTCACTAGATGCCTCAATGTTAGCAGATGCTCTTTTTGCGTGGGGATTAGTTAAAGCAATAGCTATAAATCAAGTACCGGATTGGATCAAGTCTGAAACTCAGCGAGATCAGTTAGCAAAAGAAGTTGGAATTTTATTTACTCGTCAGTCAGTTGGGAAAGATACAAGCGCTAAAGATAAGTTAAAAAAATGTGCAATCGCCCTAAGTAATGATAAGCAACTATGTCCTCCTATTAACTTGTACCACGCCAAACCAGAAACAGCTACTTTATTTAAAATTTTAGGTGTTCCGCAATCTTTCCTAGCATCTGGTAATCCCAAAGAAATTGAAGATTTAGTTGCTAAATTCACTGTTGATAAAGCTATTGAATTGTTAGAAAAAATTAGTACATCACAATTAGAAAAACAATGGCGGGAGAATCGGAACCTTATATCTGAAGTGATCGGATGGTTAGAAAATCATCAACAAAATATTTTACAACCTGAAAGAAGGCTGTTAGATCGTGTTCGCAAGTTGTCCATTTTTCCTAGTTCTGATCGACTTCGCCCCTTAGAAGGTCTGGCAATTCCTGGCTCTTTTGAAGACACATTAAATCTAGCTTCATTGGTGGATATTCAATATGTGCGTGGACACATACATTTTTTGGTAAAGCTAGGGGCAAAATCTTTAACTTTTTCAGAGTATGCTAGTGAACAAGTTCCCAAAGCTTTCAAAGAAAAACAAATTTCGCCTGAAGCTCGCCGTCAATTAGTTTGTCAATTAGCAACGCATCTGGAAGAAATTGAAGGAAACAAACAAATCCGACAGCTATTATCTCAATGTCCTCTAATTGAATGCAAAGATGGTCAGTTTCGCTCTGCTGATGAAGCTTACTTAGACAGTGAATCTGTTCATAAAATTTTTAGCAATTGGACTTTGGAAAACCAAATCGCGGTCTTACCAAAGAATTGTGCAGAAAAAGCTCACAAGTTCTTGAAATGGCTACAAGTAGTTGATCAACCACGCCTGATTCATATTTTTCAAATCATTAACGCCCTGAAAGCAAAGGAGCCGAAAGGAACTACCAGAAAACAGATGCAAGAGATTTTTGAACATCTCACTGAACGATGGGAATCATTAAAATCAAGAACGTTAGAATTTGAGCCTATAAATTCTTTAAAATCTATGGCTTGGTTGCCTGTAAAAGAAGATGAAACACAATGGTATTGTCCTAATCAAATATTTACTAGCTTCTACCATTATCTAGTTGATACTCAAGTGAAATTTCTGGATATTGATACTAGAGTGGAACTGCAAGCTGAAGCTAATAAATTTAGTGAATTTTTAGGGATTAAAACTACACCTCAAGTACAGCAAGTTATCGAAAATCTATTAACCTGCTCTCAGCAAGGTTACTTCTTGGATAATCGCGTTTATAAATTTTTACAAGATAACATTGATCTGATCAATGATAATAATCTTGAAAGGCTAAAAAATAGCTCAACTATTTATCTGGGGCAGAACAAATATATCCAACCTGAAAAAGTTTTTTGGAACGATCATCCTTTTGGAAAATATCGTTATCATTTACCTGACCATTTACATTCTTATTATACGCTTTTTCAAAAATTAGGGGTTTCTGACTCTCCAGAACCAATCGATGCTATTTTCCTGATCGAAGAAATTAGCAAAAATTTTGAAAATGATAATGTTTGCTTAGATGACGAAAGTTATAAGGTACTCCTTGATTGTTGGAAAATTTTAACCCAGGCTAAAATTGAAAATAGTTTTGGAAATGATAACAACGAGCTACAAAAATTTAAAAATTTGAGTACCCAAAAAGTAATTCCTAATGCTAAAAGAGTTTTAACCATTCCTGAGCAGATATTTTTTGTAGATCGTCCTAATTTATTGGAAAAGTTAACTTTTCTCCAGAGTAACGAAA
The DNA here is from genome assembly GCF_025370775.1 of Ancylothrix sp. D3o. Taxonomy (NCBI): domain Bacteria; kingdom Bacillati; phylum Cyanobacteriota; class Cyanophyceae; order Oscillatoriales; family Microcoleaceae; genus Ancylothrix; species Ancylothrix sp. D3o. The sequence continues at coordinate 17,613 of NZ_JAMXEX010000015.1, forward strand.
ATGTTATCCCTAGACCGGCAGAAGCTTGGTATGCAATGGAAGCTGTTGGTGTTCGTCCATTAAGTCAGGCAATAAAAACAAAATTAACGCAACTAGAGCCTACCAATCCCAATGTAGATCAAGTCATAACCAAAAGATTGAAAAATAGAAAATCTTTGATCAAGCGAGTTCTTCAAGGGCAGCTTTTGACTACTTTTCAAGCTGGAAATTTGGATTGCTGGGAAAAATTAATTGTTAAAAAAGCCAGCTTGATTAAAGTCCGTTATCACTTTGAGTTACATTCAACTCCTGAAGAAATAATACAAGTTTATCTTGATTATAGCCAAGGAAATCATCAATATATTTTGTACTATCAATTACAAAATGGAGTTGAACCTTGGCCCCACATAGCGAGGGAAATTGCTTATGCCATTAATCCTAATGCAGAAGCTGGAAAAGTTGCCGCAGGTATCAAAGAAGTGATTATGGCAAAAACACCCAAGGCTGCATCTGAAATTCTGGATGCTCTTGGTTATGCACCAAGTTCTGATCCTATTCCTCCTGATGAAGAAAACCATGAAATTGAGAAACTTTCAGTACAAGAAACTTCCCATGAAACAACTACTATTACATCAGAATATCAAGGTACAGGCGATCCAAAATATGGTGCTTTAGGGGAAAAATGGTCACAACTTTTTTATGAATGGCTGGGTTATCAACAGATAATTAAACAAGAAGCTTCTGCTGGGTTTGATTTTCTTTGCACCCAACCTACAAAACAACAAGGGTTGAAGCCATTACTCAAAGTAGAGGCAAAAGCTATTAGCACTCCTGTCATTCGCATAACTATGAATGAATGGACAACCATGATGGATATTCAAAATCGAGAAAAATATGAACTTCTAATTGTTGTTCATACGAGTGGTTCAGTTGAAACAATAATTCGTGTCATGCACGTTTGGTCTACCTTCACTCGCATTTTTTCACAACTCAACGAACAAGATTTAACATCAGCACCTTACAAAAGTGAAAAAATTGATTTTCTAATTGGTTTGCAACGCAGCGCTCCTCAATACCCTGTTCAAAATGATGTTTTAATCAACTGGAAAAAATTAATAGACTCTATACCTCATCCAAACGTCAAAATCTATTCTCCAATAGATGAGAATCAATTCAGACCATTGAATTAAGATTGAACTCATGTTAACAGCCGGTGAACCCTTGGACTCTTGCTGTCAACCCTAATCTTAAAATCCAGAAACCCCCTCTCTCCGAGAAACCCGGTTTCTTCTCCGCCACCCAGACCTACTCAAAAATTTTCAGGAAATTTGCGTAAATCTGTTTTCCGGCATCAATAGATAGACAGGTCAAGCTCTCCAGCTTGTACAAATTATCACGAGGTTAAAGCGATGAATGACAACAACTTCTCTCTTCTCGCGTTGGAACGAGATGCAGAACGGGAGATGTGGCAATAAATCTGACTTTGATTGAGAGCCACTATTAAGACGCTTAAGATTGCTCAAATTGATGGCGATAAGCTTTGCTTAAGCCGTCCGCTATCCCTGTTTCTTGGCACACTACAGATAGCGTGCTTGCCTAATTCCTGGTAAATTTTCTAAAGCAATTTAAGTGTAAATACTGATGTGTTAAATCACGCGAACAGGTTTAATCAAAGGACAAGTAAGAAACAACCAACGACAAATAACTAACAAATAACCAAACTAGAGGATTACAATTAAATGGGTAATGTAGTTGGCATAGACCTGGGCACAACAAACTCCGTAGCAGCCTTTAAGTGGGCTGAGATCGCAGTCGTCAAAGATCAAGAAAACAGTGGAAAAAATCAGGAACTGACCCGCTCGGTTATTGCATTAGACGAAGGTAAACTTGTGGTGGGGACGAAAGCCTATGATCAGCTAAGAAATAATCCAGAAAACGTGATTATTTCCATCAAACGTTTGATGGGGCGCGGATTTAACGACCCTACAGTGCAACAGCAATTGTCTCGCTTAAACTATAAAATTACCCAGTCAACTCAGGGCACTGATAACAGCCTCTCTGTTTGGTTGGATGGGCAAGAATACCAACCAGAAGATATCTCTGCGGAAATTCTTAAAAAGGTGGTGGAAAATGCCCAGCTTCATCAAGAAAAGAAAGCCGATCACAAAGGTAAAATTACTCACGCAGTTGTGACGATTCCGGCTTATTTTAATGACAAACAGCGTTACGCTACTCAAACTGCTGTCCTACGAGCGGGTTTAGGATTACTGGAACTGCTACCCGAACCCACTGCTGCCGCTATTTCTTATAGATTTAAACAGGATTCTGATGAGTGCAACAATATCTTGGTTTATGATTTTGGTGGCGGCACATTCGACTCCTCTTTAATTACTGCTTCTGGCGATCAGTTTATCGAGTCTGGTAAAGCTGGCGATTTGTGGTTGGGGGGCGATGATATTGACCACAAGCTTTTTGAATTCGTTAAAGCTAAAGTAGCGCAAGAAGAAAAAATCGAGAATATCGATGTTTTAATTGCCAAAATGCCCTATTACCATCGGGTTCGCTTTTTAGCCGATGTCAAATTTACTGTAGAGCAAGCGAAAATAGATTTAAGCACCAAGGAGACAGCACAAATTATACCCGCGACTCCCCTCTTAGACGAATTGGGAATGGCAATTCCCATTGATGTAAAAATCACTCGCCGGGAGTTGGAAGAAATGATTTTGCCATTGGTAGAACGCACGATCGCAATTTGCCAGGATACTTTGAAATATTCCGACTATCCCGCCGATCAAGTTGATATTGTTTTGCTGGTCGGGGGTTCTTCAAAAATTCCTTTAGTTCAACGCAAAGTCCGCGAAGCATTTGGTGCAGATAAGGTAGTAGTTCATCCAGACCCCATGCTTGCGGTGGCCGAAGGAGCGGCTATTGTAGCAGCAGGATTGGTACCAGATAAAGTTTCTACTGTTTCCCGCGATTACTTTATTGAATTGGTGAATGAACCGCGATATAAACTCATCGAACAAGCGGAGATGCTGCCGATAAATACAGCCCATACATTTCGCACAGAAGCCGACGGACAACGATTGATTCACTTTAAATTTTTCAGTCCTGATCTGGTTAGTGAAGACATCGATGGCCTCAACCGGGACGAACGCATTGGGGAGATGTGGTTAGCACTCGACAAACCTTATCCACGAGGTACAGAAGTAGTAGTTACAGTAGAACTAGATGAGAAAAATAGTTCTTTGCAAATTACCGCAGCCCTGAAAAATAACCCAGCCGTTAGAGTCAGTTGTTCGTTTTCGCGGGGTGGCGTAGATGAAGAAATTGCCAGCGAAGTAGAGCGAACAATTGCTGAATTGAATCAAGCAGGTAACTTGACAGAAACAGGGGTGCAAACTGCTTATGAAATTGCCGGTGCAGCCATTTCTGCCTCTAACCAAATTCGAGGTCAAGATAATAAACCGCAAGCTGATCGCGTCGCAGTTGCTCAAAGTAAACTTAAGCAATTAAAAACATTTGCTTCAGAAGATCGGGATGTGGCTCAGTTCTTTGTGCGGGAATTTGAATTCCTCATGGAACATTGCTCCTTTATGCTTCCTGATGCTCAAAAACAACGGATTCAAAGTCTCACCAAACAACTCAAAGATGCGATTGCTATTCATAATCTATCGGCAATGCAAAAACTCATCGAAGATGCAGAACGGGAAATGAAAAATATGCCCGAAGAAATCCAAAAGTTATTACTTGCCAAAGATGCCATCCGAAAAGCCAATTCTGTTGACCCCACTCGCGCTAGTTTCATGGCAGATAAATTACAGCGTGTGATTCATGCAATGGAGCATGAAAATATGAATGAAGCTAATCGCCTTTGGAACGAACTCGTTCCAGATATCCGCGAGTATGGATTGCGCGAAGTTTCTACTGCAAATATTGCGACGGGAATTACACGATGAAAACTTATCTCACTTGTCCCGTATGTGATCGCCCCAAAATTGAAGGAAACATCTGCCCTAATTGCGAAACTGATTTATCCCTAATTCGCACCCTCACAGAACTGCCAGAACTGCCTTCCGTACCAACCAAATCAACAGCGATCATGCCTTTGGTGCCAATTGGAGTCGCAATTCTCATCCTGTTATTGGGGATAAGTTTAGGTGCAGTTGGAAATTCATTTTATGTGCAGCAACGTCAACCGGCAGTTGCGAGTATTTCTCCGGCTTTAAAAACCACAGTATCCCCACAAGTTAATCCCACAGTTAATCCCACACAATCGCTAGTTGCCACCTCAAAAAAACCCGACGAAGAATCCCTCCTTTGTGGCGGATTTTATTACAAAGTAAAGCGCGGTGATTCTTTATCGCTCATTGCGAAAAAGTTATATGGAGATGTAAATTTATGGCCGCGAATTGTAGCCGCAAATTCTAACCTAAAAGGTCGCGTAAATACTTTGGCAATCGGTGAGATATTGCTGGTGCCAAATTTGGAGGTAAATTGTTTATGATCGTTGATCAAATCAATCGGGTAAGCAGTCTTTTATTAGGGGTGAACTTTGCTGAAGTTTCGCGGCAAGTTTCCTATTCTAAATTCCTATTCCAAGAGGCTAAAAATCTCTCTAGCCAAAAGAAGCTACCAGAAGCGATTGCCAACGCTGAAGAAATTCTCAATTTGTGGTATCCCATTGAGTCGGTTTCTGAATTCATTGTGCAAAAATTTACCGTAGAATTTCTGTTAGCGGAAGTTAAAGATAGTTTGTCTCTTTGGAAACTTAAATGGAAAGAGCAAACAGAAAAAACCGAAAAATTGCTGAATTCAGCTAATCAAGTTTTGGCGAAAGAAACGGGAGCTTTACCGAGTATAATAGCCTTGTCTGACGCACTGCATCTTTACCAAAATTCCTATTCAATCTATCCTGACGAGCAGGTGGCTATCGCTTTGAATCGATGCAGAAATCTCCTGAAATGGCGACAAAAATATCAGTCACTCGTTGAGTCAGCGGAAAAACTCGCAAAACAGAATTATTTTCAACAAGCAATTTCTCGATATAAAAAAGCGCAAGAACTGTTTGCCACCGATGAGGTGGAGGCAGCGATCACGCATCTTTATTCTCAGCTTGAAAAAGAGGAGAGGTTTGCAGCAACTTGGCGTCAAACCTATCAGTTATCCTGTGAGGGAAAATTTCGAGAAGCGCTCGCCCTTTTGGAAACCGGACTAGCTCAATTTCCCCGTTCTGATGGCCGCGATTTTTTATTAAAATTACAGAATATTGTCCGGGGAATCGAACAGTTTCATCAGGGATGGAGTCACGAAAAAGCTGGGGATTTTTATCGAGCCTTACTCTGCTACGAATCCGCCCAAAAATTATTACCAGATATCCCAGAATGCACGCTCCGAAAAGCATCAGTTGCCGTTAAATTTGGCCAGTTCGATAAGGCACTTGCCACTTTAGAAGCGGTGACAGGAAATCAAGCGGCTTATCTTCGGGGATTTGCTCATGGGAAAAAACAGAATTGGCAGCAAGCTAATCAAGAATGGCAGTCTATTTCAGATCCGAGAGTTGAGCAACAGCGCCAAATTTTGAAGATTTTGGTGGAACGTGATCGCACCCTCAGTTTACAGCAAATCGAGCAATCTGTTGATGCGGCAAATTTTGAATCGGCAAAATCAATCAGTCTTCAATTTATCAACAAATTTGGCACCTATGAACTCGTCAAAACCAATTTAGAACAGCATATTATCCCTCGGATAGACCACGAAATTTGGCAAGGTAAAAACTGGCAGCAAATCGCCGAAACTGCGGCACAAGTTTGGCGGGATAAGGGCGATATTGTTTCCCTACATAATTGGGCGATCACTACTTACTACTGCTGGCAAAATAACCCAAATAAATTTGCACAGTTTATGCCAGATTTTATTGTCACTTGGTCAAGTGCAATCGCCAATATTTACCAAGACTCTTCTCTGAAAAATTTGCCTTGGTTATCAAATACAGCAGTTGACTTAAACGCAGCCACATCAGACTTGCAAAAAATCCTAGAAAATGCCGTTGACTCCCTCAGAGATCGAAGTTTAAACGATTATTTGCGTCTGCGCGATCTTTATCGTCAGGAAATGGTGGCACTGCGTTTGATGGGAACTCCGGCAAATTCAGGAGCGAAAAAAAATAATTTGTACTTGACTCCTGGTTTTTGTTCGCGTTCTCAGATTTCCATAAATCAAATTGAAGTTTCCCTAAAAAATTTCCATAATTCTAACGATATATTGCGGGGACTTTATACGAATTGGGGATTAGCGGTAGCTGCTTGTGTTGAAGGAGATATTGCTCGCGCTATTCAAATTAAACCGGCAATAAAACCCAACAAAACTAGCGAAGTTTTTGCTCAAAAATTTGTCTTGTACCATGAAGGTTGCTATTATCTTCAACAAAAACAATGGCGGCAGGCTATATCGTCTCTCAAGCCAGCGGGTTTAGCCATCAAAGCGAATGGAGAATGGAGTCAAGAAATAGACCGACTTTGCCAACAGCAGCGTCATGCTATTTCTGATTTTAAAGAACATCTAAATTTTGCTCAATCTTGGTATGAATTATTAGGAAGTCAACCAGCTAGAAGCTATTTAGCAGAATATCAAGCGGAGCAAATTCGTGAGCAATTAGTTGCGGAAACAATTCAGGAAACAACGGCACTTAAAAAACTTGAACAAATTAAGCGAATCGACCCTAAAAATCCGGTAGTCCTTGACCTAATTGATCGCCTTGAGATTATTCAAGACGCTCGAAAAGTCGATGAGCTTGTCAAGGCACATAAACTAGAGCAAGCCGTTCAACAAGCCAAGCGCTCACGCCATCAGAAAGTCCGCGATAATCTGACAGAATTTTTCGTCAAGGTATTTATTGAAGGATTCAAAAGTGGTGAATTAAAGTTTGAAGATATTGTTAAATTAGGAGGTTGGATCTACGAACTTTCTCCCGAAGATTCTACGGTTCAAGAAATTTACAAGTGGAGTAAAGAATTTAAAAAAGTTCAGGATTTAATGAAACTTGATCGCTTTGATGAAGCGGTGAACTATGCCAAGTATTCCGGCTGCGATCCGCTTAAATATTATCTGGCGGATTTATTTATAGTGTCTCTGATTAAAGGGTCAAAATCTCAACAAATGTCTTATGAGTTGATCCAGAAGTTTGGCCTATGGGCTTATAAACTTTGCCCGGATAAAGTTGAGTATCAACCAATTTATCGTGATTTAGGTATTCGTAGTTTCTTTTAGGAGGTTTTAAATGGAAAACAAACAGTGTTCTGCCAATCCTTACGATATTCTCGGTGTTTCCCCGGCTGCATCAAAAGCAGAAATTACCAAAGCTATGGGGCTCGCCATGAAGCGCAAGGAATATCCCCTTCAGGAGATTGCCGCCGCGCAAAAAAGTCTCCTAGACTCACAAAAACGCATCATCGCTGATTATCTGCGTCCGATTTTACCACCGATTAAACGGTTCAAGCGAACAGATTTTTCTAGCATACAAACTACTGCCCCACAATTAAATTTACTGGCAGACTTTGAAGCACCAGATTTGGATATTGAGAGGAAAGTCGTTAACTATATTAGAAACGATATTAATCCAAATTTGCCATCGCATTTCGCCGAAATAGATACAAAGTTAGAAGCCGGGGCACAACTTCCCTCTCAAGAGGAATTATCCGTTAAATTTATTGGCGCTAGTTTAAGCAAACTCCCTAAAGTCATCCCCCAAGCTGAGATAAACCCGGAATTAAAATTTAATGGTAGTCATCTGGTTTTAGATGGGATTAGATTTTTTGCCTGGCTATTTGTTTTTGGCCAGATTTTTTCTACGGTTGTCTTAGCTTTTAACACCGGACATGAATTACAAAAAGAGCAAGAACAAGCACAGAATATCGAATATTTAACCTCATCGGAATCCCCAGAAGTTCCACAGAGACAACAGATAACACAACTATCGGAAACACCGGCTTTTGTAAGGCAAGAAAAACAGCGCTCACCACGAACGGAACCAGTGGTTAAACCTGAATTTTCCGAACTTTATTATGCTAAGGGCTTTCCCCAAAATACCTGTGGCGATCAAGTCCCTAGTGGCACAAATGAGTGGTATCCGGTTTATGTAAACTATAGCGAGGATAATTTAAATCGAGTTCGCAATTTTTACTGTAGAGATGCGTTCAAAAAACAGAGACAAACTGGCGAAATATCGGTTCAAGTTGCCTCGTTCTTGAATCGATCTGATGCTGTAGAGTTTGCAAATATTCTCAAATTTGATTTGGATAGTGGAGAAGTTGGCAAATCATCTAGCTATAATTTTGATGCTCCCTCAGTTCGGGCTAATGCCGCCGATCTATTAAGAAACAAAAGTAATTCATTTCCTCTAAGTTCTTGTGGGGATAGTCATCCAGGTAGGATTAATGTGTGGTATCCTGTCAATGTGAATTATAGCGTAAGCAATCTAAGATTTATGCAGAAAAATTACTGTGCAGATGCCTTTGTTAAATATGTCAGAGAGACTAACACAGATATGATTCAAGTAGCATCTTTTCTGAATATCAATGATGCCAGAGAATTCGCCAATTTCTTAAAAACACAAGTTGGTAGCGGAGAACTTGGCGAAAGTTCAATTTATTAATCAATCACCAATATCTTTTGTGATTTGTCATTATGTCAGGAGGGGCAAAAAATACCCACACCCCTACAAATAACCAATAACCAATAACCCATGACCAATCTAACCTTTAACGCCGAACTGCGAGACGAACTTGTAAACAAATTGGGAAACCTGGAAAAAGAACGAGTAGGACTCCAACAAGAATTACGCGAACAAAAGTCACAAGCAATAGCCGCTAAAGAGGAACTGTTTTTAGAGCTATTTGATGTTTTTGATGCTGTGGAATTTTTACTTGATTATATGGAGCAGCATTCTGAACTTCCTCCTCAATTTATTCAGCGTTTACCTAAGTCTCTCTCAATTGTGCAAAAGAAATTGCTGGGGGTACTTCAGCGGCGTCAAGTTGAACTTTTAGAACTGGAAGGAACTAAACCTGATTTCGATTTTTGCCGGGTAGTGGAACGAGAAGTGCGAGCGGATGTTGAGGATCAAAGCATTACTAAAATTGTGCGCCGAGGATTTCGTCATGGGGAAAAAATTCTGCGACCCATCGAAGTGATTACTTCTAAAAAAGAATCATAATCAGCCGATTACTATCCCAAACCGGCTTTCTTTGTGTAACTCCACAGTTAACGATAATATCCACCAGAGAAACCCGGTTTCTTCGTTATCCCTGGGCTGTGAGAAACCGGGTTTCTTTCTGTAACTCCACAGTTAACTGTTACAGCCTATTCGGGGTAAAGCTGAGATACGCGCCAGTGCGATTCGTTCTGGAAAAATCCAAAATCTGGGGAGATTCCAGGCTTCAATAGAGTAACTTTATCAGGAATTGATTCCGCACTTTAATCCTCTACTGAGGGCAACTTGATACCCCCATTTTACCTTGATAACTCAACTACAAAACCCTACAAACCAGCGCTCCGTAAAGTGTCGGTTTTTTAGTTCCTGGGGTAATGTGGAATCTTAGACTACTAGAGAGAACTACTAGATATTAGTGGCCGGTGCGCTACCCAAGGCAAAAGTTATTATTGTTGACCTATCCCATATCCTATCTAAACTTCGAGATTTGATGAATTTTCATCGAATGTTTGTGCAGTTTACATATTCCTGAACAGCTTTATCTTCCAAACTTATGCTTATACCCTTAATGATTTCTCTATCCCAACCTGTGCAGTTAGCGCAAGCGGAACCATGCAAAATGACGGTATTTTTCAATAGTCGCATCCGGTATGACGATGAGATTAACAATTGCCCCATCTTAAAAGGTACTTTTTATAACGATGATTGGAAAGTTGAGCTTAGCCAGTGGGAGCCAGGACTATATGTTTATCGAGGAACTAACCGGATTACTGGGGATAAAATTGAACTTATGTCTTCGCAAATTGCCGGGACTGTAGATCGACCGCAGTACAGATTCAAAAATGGTGAAGTAGTATATGCTGTCAGTTTCCAACGGTCTGATCCTAACACAATTCGAGTAGAAATATTTGAAAACTCAACACGAATTTTCAATCAACTTTTGAATCGTTAATTATTTTATTCATCCAATAGTTACGGAGGTTGTGTAATGACTTTTCAAGAAATAATTGATTCCATTGAGACTTTGCCGGTTGAAGAGCAGGAATATTTGTTTGAGTTAATCCGTAAGCGGCGAATTGAAAATCGTCGCTCTGAAATTGCAGCTAATGCTCAAGAAATTTTCAAGGCTGTAGACGCGGGAACAGCGATGAAAGGGAACTTTGAGGATTTGAAGTCGTATTTGTTGGCAGAGGACGAGGAATGATTTTAACAACAGATGCGAGTTTTAAAATAGCTTTTAAGCGATTGGTTAAGAAAAATCCTCAGTTGCAAGATAAAATATTAGTGGTTTTAGAGTTGTTAAGTGATGATTTTTTCACCCCTCTTTAAAGTCTCACAAATTAACGAACTAGAGGGGTTATGGTCTTGTTCGGTTAGTTATGATTGCCGAATTATTTTTGCTTTTTAAAAAGATGCAGAAACGGGAAACGAGGTAATCGTATTAATTGATATTGGAAGCCCTGATGAGGTTCATTAGATATGAATTTATTTGAAAAAAGCGTATAATTTGTACACCTTTGTTAATAAATTAGTTAAATAAAATTCAATTAAATTGATTTTTTGAAATTTTCTTAAAGTCTTTTCTACTATCTGCTTTAGGCTGATTTCATAAACTAACATCGGCCCAACTTTTACTACCCACTTAGCTTTTCTCAATAAAATTTAAAGGTATAGGTTATTATAAAATTAAAATCAAATGGCTGGAAGAAGAGGGGGAGATGGATAAAAAGCAACTCTCGGAACGCGACATTTAGACGAAATACATCACCCCTGCCATAACAGGCTGTTGAACATAAAGGGGCCGGTGTCACGCGAGCAAATGCTTCATCTAATCGCCTCTCAGACCGGCTCAAACAAAATACACATTATTGCCACCCCTGGGGAACACCGGCCCATATCTTATCCCATCGGCATCAAAATAGACGTGGACAAATTGCTGCACCGGCATTCATGGACACTTCCCTAGACCAATTTCCACCACCGGCCACCCAACTAACTCCAAATAATGCGAGCCATCACCGGCCCCCTTTACCCAAAGATCCGCAAGCCACTCAACAGTTAGCTAAAAGCTTATTTGGATTCACGGGGGCCGGTAAATGTGATAGATCCGGCTTCTGTAGAAGGGCCAGGGATCTTCGGGTGCCGGTGGATGCAGGGAGGCCGGTGGATGGGGTGCGACAGGCGAATTCTTTGGGGCCGGTGGATATTAAGACATTGATTGAATTGGGTATTTGTTCGCTTAATAAATTTGGTTACTCAAACTAAACTAAACTTTTGGCGATCTCAGAGTAGTTAATAATAACAGTGACCAAGGTATATTAATATTCGGAATTAGCCATGAGTATTTTCGCAGTGCCGGTATGGCAGAGGGGATAAGAAATTTTAGTGACCGCAAAGATACAGGCCGCTCGCCATTTTCGTCTACTAATCCATAATGTTGAGCTAATTCAGCCACAATCTGCACTTTCCCCGTGCGATCCATAACAGTCGGATCTGCTGCCAGTGCCGCAATTACCCGCCCTGTCAGCAAAGGAGTTTCCCAATTGTACCCCTCCCTAAACACAGAACTTTGTGGGTCTGTTGCCTCATTTTCCCTCATTTGAGCGGCTAAACGAGTGATATGTTCGGTGCCAACAATTCCCGGCCAAATAGAAAGTGACGTAACATGATGTGGCTTTAATTCTATCGCCATATCTGCGGCTAGGCGATCACAAGCGGCTTTACCCACAGTGTAGGGCACGCCAAAAATGTAAGACAAACCACCCCAAGAAGAAATGGTGCAAATCAATCCCTGCCGGTGTTGCGTCATCATTCTAGCCGCAAAAACACTGGCTACATAATGACTACGCAATCCCACATTATTACAAGCATCCCAAAAATTTGATTCTTCTTCCCAAAAACCTTTGCCAGAAGCATCTGTTAATGCTTGTACTCCTGAATAAACATTGTTCACCAATATATCAAGTTTGCCCTGCTCATTTTGAATGCGCTCGAATAATAAACGCACTTGTTCATCGTCGCTATGATCTACTTGAATGGGTATGCAAATTCCACCGGCGGCGGTAACAGCTAATTCAGTTTCTCGCAGGCTGCCAAAACTATTATCAGACTCTAAAGTGCGACCTGTAATATATACAGTAGCACCAGCTTCACCCAGCCCGACAGCAATTCCTTTGCCTAGACCTCGCGTTGCACCCGTGACTAATGCTATTTTATCTTCCAGTGGTTTGCTCATAATTTATTACCTATCGCACTAAAAACATTTTAAAGCTTAAGCGAGAAAGGGGTCAACCTAGTATAAAGTTAGTTGATGGTTTACGCCATAAAAAACTGCACTCAAGCGTTTTTATCTTGTTCGGTTAGTATTAAGGTGATAAATTAATTTAATTTGACGGAAATTGCTTGATGTAGGCATTAGCTTGGACGATGATTTTATTTGCTTTAACATTAATTTGTTGAATGTAGAAAGTAGTACCACGATTCGCAACATCATAAAAGCTTAAAATCTCGCTTACTTGCGCGAGTATAGCATTGACATATTCATCTGGGATTTTATTTGCTTCATTATTTTGGTGAGCTAGAATAACTGCACTGGCATTTCTCTCAATTTGAGGAAGACTATTGCAAGTTTGGTAGTTATTCTCTTTACCATTAATCCAGCAAACATGAACGGCGATCACGCCACTTTCTCTAAACTCACACTTTACCTGTTGAAGCTGAACTTCCCTCGGCTGGTTTTTGCATATAAATGGTAATTCAGCATTAAGAAAAGCCGTCAATTGTTCTTGAGTAATCGCCATTCGGACTGAGCCTTCGGCGGGATGCAATAGTTCAATTTTGCCATGCCTAACGCTTTGAAGATTAACAGCAGAAGCACCGATATCAAACTGAAATTCTGCGACTCGGAGATGGCGTCGCAGCAGAAAGCCGAATATCTCAATATTGAGAGCATCTAATTTACCAGCTAACAAATCCTTGAGATTGGCTTTTACCCGAACTTGCAGGTGTTCTGCATCGATCAACTTCGACAATACCATCTCAATGAACTTGTTTACTGTTTGTTCGAGAAGCTTGTTTTTTCCCTGAGTCACGGCTTATGATTGTAGCAACTCATTAATGATATCTTTTAAATCAAAATATTGCATTATTTAAGAGCCCAGAAGGAAAGCTTTATGAAAAAGGACAAAATACTGTCAAAAAGGCTACATCAAGATTGAATTTGTGTCTACAAAAAATCAGCGTAAATTTTCGCCATGTTGCACAAATTCTAGCAAATGCTTTGCCACTGGCTAAGGTCGCTCGAAATGTGGTGCGTGACCCGCTTTAGGAATCCATATAAGCTGGCTGTTTAAAATCGCCTGTTCAAACTTTCTCGCATCCTCTATTCCCAATACATCATCAGCTTCTCCCCAAAAAATCAGGGTGGGATGTTTTACCCCAGCAATGCGCTCCCTCAAACTAGCATACCCCCCACTTTTAGTAAAAGAAGTGATCGCAGCTTTCCATCCCGGCATTTCCTGATGTAACAAATCCCCAACAAGAATAAAAGTTTGCTCTACGGATGCCGGCGGGCCAATTGATTCTCCCAAAGGTCGAGATATCAACCGGCGCTTACTCTAGGTCATTGAATAACTCATCAGATTTTGGCCGGTCAGAAGTGATGAGAATTTCGGCATCTACTGCCTTCTTAATCAAATCGAGACAATACCAATTGTCAAGAGTGCTTATCTGTTTGATGATTTCGTCGGTTAATTCGAGTTTGGTTGGGTGCATGGTTGTCTATAAATAAATTTCAGTAAAACATCGAAATTAACAGAAAGTTAAAGTGCAAGAAAAATCTCAAACCAAGCACTGATTTCTGGAACAGAAGTTAACGTAGGGAGAAAAGTATAACACTCTCCAGTCGAGAAAAATTGAGCAAAAGAATTATTAACCGTATTTGGATAATTCATAATAATGGGTGCGTAGCGTATGCCAGATGGTCGCCAACTATTAGGTAACGTAAATATTGGGAGAAATTGCCCCATTCCCGCCTGAAAAGTTATTTTGGCAGCACCACAAATAAACACCCCAGTGTTACTACGTCTTAAGGATAGAGGGTTCGAGCCAGCGCTCCATCCAGTGTTATAAACTGGGTTTGTCCATTGGCTCGTGTAGTGATCATGCGTTGCCGATGGGTAAGTTGCGGGTTTATTTGTAATCCTTTCCCACGTTAACTCACTATCTCTAGCAATAGCCGGATCTATTTGATTCTCAGGGATTGGTGTGCTATGCCCATATTGTTGAATCATTATTGAGCCTTCGCAAATGTAGCACTCCCCCCACCCACTGCATTAGAAAAAACACAGTTTATGGCAGTCGTTGGAGTCTCTGGTAAATAAAGCTTATGAGTCTGCCTAGGGGGAACATAATAATCGTAATAAGTGGGGCTGGCAGGTGTTGCAACAGGGGCAAACCTAACAAATAAATCAGCATCACTGCGATTATTAATAATTAAAGCTTTTCTGTTAGCATTTGCCGCCGCAAACACTGCTGCTGCTGTTGCTTGGGGAATGTTTATAGGAGTTTGCCAGCTTAACGCGGTTGGTAAGGATGGTGGCGGGTTGTGAAGATACATAGTTTTACCTCTATTTGAACTCATCAAGAAAATCAGCACCACTATCACAAAACGATGATTTTCTTACATGAAAGTTAGTAGTGCTAGAAAGATAACTTTCAACATCATTAAACCTGTCGTCTATAGGTCTATGCTTAGCGGTACTTAAACAAAAAAAAAGAGCAAAACAAGCTATAATGCTTGAAGAGCAGAGAGATAAGGTTAAACCAGGAACGATGAAAGAAACCACCCCCGCTGCCATGCCACCCTGCTTTGATAGATGGTGCAAAAGATTTGACGATATCTTTGGTCATAAGGCCCAAAAACGGGACTGAATGAACTATTTAGGCGGATTATTGGGCGAAAGTGAGCGAAAAAACCGTTCGGCTGACGCTCACGGCGAAGCCTTTCCCAAATGGCAGCAAACAGTCTAGGAGTGACTTACCACAAGTTACACCCTTTTTTAACGGAGGCCCCTTGGAGTGCAACGGAACTAAATCAACGCCGTCTTTTGGTAATGGATCAGTGTAGGCAAACCAAGATTAATCGAGGCTTTAGCCTAATTATTGATGATTCTGGACACCGCAAAAGTGGTAATTTTACAGAGGTCGTGGGAAGGCAATACATAGGAGAAATCGGAAAAACAGACAACGGAGTAGTTATAGTGACTAGCCATCTATATGATGGAGTAAAAAGTCTACCCTTAGATATAGAATTATATCAAAAAGCCGACTCATTACCCCAAGGCAAGTCCGACCCAGAATTTAAAAAGAAACCCGAACTAGCCCGCTAAGTTAATAGACAAAAGTTTAGCGAGAGGATATAAACCTGGAATAGTGCTAGTTGATGGAGGGTATGGAAATAATACAAGCTTTTTACAAGAATTAGAAAAAAGAGAATTAAAATATATGGGAGGAATTGCCAAAAACCGTAAAGTAATAATTGAAAAAGGCAACGGGGAAAAAGAATCTCTCACAGTAGCTTAGTTAGCTGCATCGTTGCCCTCAGAAGCTTTCACGAAGATTGAACTATCTCCTGAAAAAGCGAGAAGTGTGTGGGTAGCAACAAGAGAAATAGAGCTATCAAAGTTAGCAGGCAAGAAAGTAATCGCTATCGTAATGAATGCAGAGACTTTCGAGGAAGCAACTGAAATTGATTACTTAATCACCAATTTTGACTCATTAATTGCCACACAATAATGGGTAGTAAAAACCTATTCACAAAGAAATTGCATTGAAGTTTTCTATCGGTAAGAGCTCGTGATGGTTAGGGCTAAAGGAATATCAAGTCCGAGATAAACGCAGCCTAAAAAGGCATTTAATTTTGGTGTTTTGTGCTTATAGTTTCATCCTCTGGCATACCTTAACGCAGAAATGTTGAATGTCGTTACAAAACTTTACATAAATGATGATAAGACTCTTATTAAGGGTTAAAATGTCAACATCGCATAATATCTTCCATCCAATGGACATAACTAATTTTTTGGCACATACAAGCCTGTAAATAGCGGAATTTCTCTAACATTTTATTACCCCATTCTTGGGGAATCGATACAAGTTGTAAAATCAGATAGGCTATGAGACTAGCATAAATTTGTATGCCAATCCCATTGACATTTTTGCTGATTAGTCTATCCAATTTTAGGTGCATTTTTAAAAACTTCCATCCTGAATTCAACTCCCCAACGTAAGCGATAAATATCTCTGATTTCATCATCGCTAATTGCCGCCTCACCATCTCTAGGTAAATTAGTGACTAAGCGAAATTCTGTTTTAGTTTCTACATCGCAAAAATTCACAACTCTATAAGAGTGAGCTTCAGAAGATGAGCCAATTTTTATTAATCCAGTTTCTTCGTCAAATTCGAGTTTCCAATTCTTTTGAATTCGCAGGACAAAATATTTATCTTTTTGGACTGCGAATTCTATTAAATCTAGTCCGGCAAATCCTCTATCCATTACACCGAGTACAGACGTTCTGCCAGAACGTCTCTACATTTGGAGGTAATTCAGATATCATTTTTGAGCCAAATTTATAATCATGTGTATCTCCAAAATTTACCAAGCTCTCTTCTAAACTTCCCTTGGACAAATTTAGAGAACTAAAAAGTTTTACTTGATGATATCCTAGACTCCATAGTAATTTACTCGTTAAGGTAATGACGGTTGAATCAATTGGACATATAGCGTATTTATCCCGGAATTTAGTAGGAACTTTTTTCTGGACTAACCGATTCAGTTGAGCATAAATTTTCTTAAATATTTCATGGCTTCTGTGATTGTTGGCCTTGGAAAATGTTGAAATTCTTACGTCAATCCCTGTATTATTTAAAAGGTTAAATAAGTCCCTCATACTGGCGCGAGCTATTACCCTGGGCATAAGCCAACCAACACTCAACGTACAGGCGGCTGTTCAAAACAGGATAATCCTTTTTAGGTAAAGTTTTGAGGATGTCTTTGACAATTTGCGGAAATGAGGTTACAATCATTATCAATTATTTGTTTTAATTGTTTCCCCAAAATTTACCATATTTTAGGCGCTTTTTTTCACCTCGTTCTTAACATTCAACACTTCTGGGATGATGCAAAGCAAAATCAAGCGCAACTGCACCTCCTAAAGAAGCACAAACTAAAATGATAGGTCGAGTAATCCAGCTTTTTAAAATGCTCAACAGATGCTGACGGATGTTGTAAGGATTGACTGCAATAGTAGGGAGATATTCCGTAAATCCGAAGCCGAATAAATCCAATGCCCAAATCTCTCGATTAGTTGCTAATAAAGGAAGCAAATGCCGAAATTCTAGCAGGGAACTATCAAATCCGGGGAGTAACAAAATCGGGGATTCGTTGGATACCAAGCTATCGGGAAAGTAGTGAATATAGGCACTTGCAATTGCCGTTTTCCCTTGCTCAAAGCGAACTGGAATTACCTGGCGCTGAAGGTTTACAAGAAAGTTGCAAAAAATCAGCGAACATTTGTTTTAACCAACCACAGATTTTTTTACTAAAGCTATAGCTATTCTATGATAACGCAAGCCACTTGCATGAATGCCTTCCGGTATAAACGTGCTATCCTTCCCACATACCGAACTAAGAGACAAACTAGCCAGAATTACCGGCATTCATCGGTTCTCGCCTAGGCAAAATGCAACCACCGGCCTTTAATTTAATATGGGCCTCAAACTACCATCTGCCTGCCAAGTTAACACGCTCCAGAATTTGTTCTAGCGGAATCAACCAAAATTCCCCCTACGGCCATTGAGTCCAGACAACCACAATAAAGTAAAATTTTATTGCAACTAATCGCTGTAACCCTTACCCAAGACCGGTGGGGGTTGTTTAAAATTTTCGGCTGGGCATCGCTTCTTTGTTTATAATTCTTGAGCCAGAGTATTCTTAACACGCCCATACTCAGCCTCGATTTCAGCAAATAAAAGAGAAGCTTGATCTAATTCACCATCACCACTTATGGCTTCTAACCGGCCACAAAGCTGAGCAAGATGAGCCGCACTCAAGTTTGCACTACTGCCTCTGAGAGTATGAGCAGCTCGCTTTAAGGCTTGAGCATCAGCTTGAGCTATTGCAGAACTCATAGCTTGTAGCAACTTTGGCACCTCCTCAAAGTAGCAGTTTGTCAGCAACAGCAAAATTTTAGTTGAATCTTCATCAATCGCTCTACAGAAAGCTTGCAGTTCTGCAAGATTAACCGCCGGCATCTCAACTTCTGGCTGATTAGTATCTAATTCAACCTTCTGGGGTTGTAGTTCTTTGCGGCTTGTTCGGCATTGGCTCAGCGCTTCGATCAGAGCCTCTAGACGGATGGGTTTACTTACATAATCATTCATACCTGCATCAAGACAAACCAGGCGATCACCCTGCATAGCATTCGCCGTCATTGCAATAATCCAGGGACGAGCATCAGCAGGCCACTCCTGGCAAATACGACGGCTGGCTTCTAACCCATCCATTTCTGGCATCTGTACATCCATCAGCACTAGATCATACGGCTGGCGACGCAGAGCTTCCAAAGCTTCTAATCCATTCGCAACAACATCCGCCCGATACCCCAAACGCTCCAACAGAAGCAGAGCAACCTTTTGATTAACTAAATGATCCTCTGCTAACAGAATTCGCAGTGGAAATCTCTCAGCCAATTTAACATCATCCTGAACAGCGGTAGGAGGCTGTTGTTTAACTTTTGTCGGTTGAGCCTGTAGCACCTGAGTAAGCACTTCATAAAGCTGGGATTGTTTGATGGGTTTAGTTAAACAAGCCGCAAAGTGGGCCAATATTTCTGAAGAACTCGCTTCTGGTTTGCCTATAGAAGTCAACATCACCAAAGGTAAACGATGAAACTTAGGATTTTGGTGGATTCGTGCGGCAAGCGTAAGACCGTCCATCTTAGGCATTTGCATATCTAAAATAGCCATATCAAACGTTTCTCCATTCTCAAGCCAGTTGAGCGCTTCGGAGGCCGATTGAGCAGCGCGAGTCTCCATCCCCCAAGTCTCAGCTTGCAGCGTCAGAATTTGCCGGTTAGTAGGCTGGTCATCCACAATTAATAAACGCTTGCCAGATAGTTCTGGTAGCATTTCAATTTTTTCGCTCAAGTCAGCAGCAACAGCAGGGGCTACAATCGTGAAGTAGAAAGTGGAACCCCTTGTGACTTGATGAGGCTTAGTGGCAAGCCATTTTGCTGTAGGTCTTCCTCCGACGTTACCTCCGCTCTCAACCCAAATCATGCCGTTCATCATTTCACTAAGTCGCTTACTAATCGCCAGACCTAAACCAGTCCCTCCATACTGGCGAGTCGTGGAAGTATCTACTTGACTAAAAGACTTGAAGAGTCGATCAAGGCGGTCTGCTGGAATACCAATGCCTGTATCTTGAATGGCAAACTGAATTTCATATAACTTTTCAAGCGAGTTTTCTGTCTCGGAAATCGTTTTGTCAGAGTCAATTAGAGAGGCTTCTACCGAAATAGTAACTTCCCCAGTTTCAGTAAATTTAATCGCATTGTTGAGCAAATTAACTATAATCTGACGCAGACGAGTTATATCACCCACAATCGAGATCGGAGTCTGAGGGTGAATCAGGTAGCCTAACTCAATTTCCTTTTCAGATGCTTTAACGGCAACTAAGTCGATGGCCCCTTCTATACTGTCCCTTAAGTTCAAGGGGTGCATTTCTAACTCCAGCTTCCCAGACTCAATTTTGGAAAAGTCAAGAATATCGTTAATGATGCTCAGGAGGGTGTCGCCACTACTACGAATCGTCTCAATAAAGTCTCGCTGTTGAGCGCTGAGTGCTGTATCGAGTAATAGTCCCGTCATTCCAATAACCGCATTCATGGGAGTGCGAATTTCATGGCTCATCATCGCCAGAAAATCACTTTTCGCTCGGTTCGCCGCTTCTGCTTCCCGTCTAGTTTGCTCCAAAGCTCTGTTTTTGAGAGTTAATTCTTCTCGCTGTCGAGTTTCTTGCTCTAATAATTTGGCTTGAGCGAGGGCAATACCTACTTGATCGGCGACGGATTCTAGTAATTCGACTTGATCGGCGCTCCAACGACGGTAGCGATCACACTGGTGCAAACTAATAGCGCCATTCGGCTCTCCTTGGTAAGAAGTCCTCACTGCTAAGGCGGATCTCAAATTGAGCTTGGTACAAATTCGCTGATCCCCGACGAGCAATGAATCGCAATAGACATCCGGGGAGGCTATCGCTTTATCTTGAGTCATCAACTTTTCTGTATAGCCAGGACTGGTTGCCAGAAGGTCAACCTCCGCGCTGGGGGAAGATCCCAGTGCTACATACTCTGCAACTACAGGAAAATGAGGCTGTGGGTTTTCTTCGTATGTGCTAATTAAGCAGCGACTGACGCCAAAAGCTTGCCCAATCTGAACAGCCGCCGTTTCAAATATCTGCTGAGCATTGAGGCTTTGACGAATTTCTTGGGTAATTTGCTTAATCAGGAGAGTTTTTTCTAATTCTCGTTGTAGTGCTTGTTCTGCCTGCTTGCGATCAGTAATATCCTTCATAAAGCAGTGGTGCCCCACAAAGACATTTTGCTCGTCATAAGCAGAAACCATCACAACTTGTTTATAAAAGCTAGAGCCATTTTTTCGCATCCCTCTAGCTTCGGCTTCGACTCTGCCGTCTCTCAACATCTGTCTATAAGCAGCCACCATCTTCTGAACATCTTCAGCATGAACAGTTTTTTGCCATGCCATCCCTACCATTTCCTCTGGCTGATATCCGCAGATGGCCGCATAAGTGACATTGGCAGAGATATAGCGTCCATCAGTATCCAGTCGAGAAATTCCTGCTACGGCATTTTCTAGCGCCGCGCTCATTTGTTGCAATTCCGCTTCGGCTCGTTTTCGATCACTAATGTCAATGAGGATGCACCCTACTGCTATAGGCTGGCCGGCATCCTTAAAAATCGGGAAGTGAGAAGCGAGCCAGTGGCGCTTGACACCGGCCAGGCTTGGTAGTTCTCCACTCATTTCTAAATTAATCGAAGCTTGGCCAGTTCCTAAAACCTGTTGTAACAACCCATTCACTTCACCGGCAAACTCACCTAGAACCTCTTGAGTTGCCTTGCCTAAGTGAGCCTCCACAGGATGACCATTAATTTCAGCTAGTGCCTCATTAATTTGTAAAAATCGAAAGTGTTGATCGTGAATGCAAAGCCCCACTCCTGCTAAGGAAGCCCCGTTAAAGAAAGCATTTAATAATTGCTCTCTGGCTTTAATTTCCTGCTCTAAGTTTTTGCGCTCGGTAATATCGCTGTGAGAACCCGTCATCCGAACAATCGCCCCTGTTTCATCAGAAAGCGCTTGCCCTCGACCCAGAATCCATTTGTAACTGCCATCCTTGCAAAGTAGACGATAATCTACACAGTAGAAGGGTGTCTTTCCCTCAAAGTGGTCTTGAATCGCTTGCGTCACCCACTCAAAATCATCTGGATGAACTCGCTTGCTCCATTCGCCGAAGTCATTTGAGATTTCATGCTCCTCGTAACCTAACATTTGTTTCCAGCGGCTAGAGAAAAATACCTCATGGGTTTTGACATTCCAATCCCATACCCCTTCATTGGTGCCGCGTAGCGCGAGTTGCCACCTCTCTTCACTAGCTTGTAGGGCTGTTTGTGCCTGCTGCTGTTCGATTTCACTACCCACCCACTGAGCCATCAGCTTTAGCAATTCCCGATGGGCTGATTTAAAGCTGTCTGCACGGGGAGATGTACTAGAAAAGCTGAGCGTACTGTAGACTTTGCCTCGAACTAAAACTCGGATTCCAATATAAGCTTCCATCCTAAAGCCAAGATAGGCAGGATGGTTTTGCCATTTGGAGGTGCCTATATGGTGGATGCTTAGTGGCTCATCCCTATGTAAAACTTCGCCACACAATGTTTGATTAATATCCAAGCTCTCCCCTGGTTTCAAGACTTGACCCGGTGATCGCGCAACCATCACTTCATAACGGTTATCTTGGACGAGAGCTAAAATTCCGAATTCAACCCCAAAAGTCTGACATCCCATGTCAATCAGCGCTTGTAAGCGCTGTTCAAAATCAAGATTAGGGGCAGCAGTGACTTCATATAAATCTCGTATCGCCGCCTCTCTTGTTCTTAGTTCAGTTTCAGCTTTTTTACGTCTCTTAATTTCAGCTTTCAGATCGCGGTTAATTCTCGATAATCTTTGTGTCCGTTGTTGAACCCGCTGCTCTAATGTAGCGTTAGCGTGTCTAATTTCGGTAAACTTTTGGTTGAGTGCAATAGCCATCCATTGAAAATTATAAGCAAGGTCATTGATTTCGGTAACAGAGCTATGTTTCCATTCAAATGTTTTTTCTGAAAGCTGGTTCGGTAAGTCAGTAGTCGCACGAGCTAAATAGGATAATGGCTGCACCAGTCGTTTGCTAACTACCGTAGCAAATACAAATGCCAACATTGTGATGACTAAAAGAATAATTAGGTCGGTTTTGTAGCGCTTTTGTAAATTTTCTATATAAGGAGCGGCTGGAATTTGTAAGCGTAATCTCCAGTTCAAATCAGGGCTAACACTAAACTCTTGTATATATATAGAGTTTTTCCAGCGCATCATCGGATTATTGCCCTTGCTAGGAACCCACTGCTGCAAGCTTCCCTCTAAGGTGTGGATGCTTCCCTCCTTTGAGTTTTTAACACGGCTCAAAAGCTTTTGATCGGAGTGATTACTAGCAATAACTTGGTTGTTTTGATCGAGCAATGTAATGCTTAGGGGCTGATTTTTTCTGTCGAAAATGTATAGATTTTGTATCTGGCTCAACGCTAATGAACCGTGAATCAGCCCAAGAAAATTACCTTTAACTTGCAGGGGCACATTCAACCCTACATGAGGTTCGTCTATTAATAAATCTTTGTGGATAGGAGTCATCCAAGGTGTTAACCGCTCTTGAGCCTGGGTTATTAAAGATTTATGTTCGGTGTTTTGTTCAATCAACCGCTGACGGGTTTGATTTAAAGAAGAAGAGGCAGCTAAAATTATCCCAGATGAATTGGCAACATAAATTTTGTCGAAATCTGCAAACAACTGCTCGATCAGGCTAATGTCTTGTTGTAGCTGCTCTGATGATTGAATCACTGGATTAGTAGCAGTGGCGGCTTCAGAGAGGAGCGCTCTTTCAGCTAATTGCGTCAAAGCTGCGAGGTGTCGCTGATGCCATCTGGATATTGCGCCTGAGAGATTGGGTGCGCTTGTTTGTAACTCCGTTTGCACGGTCGTTTGGATTTGGTTAACAAAGGCTCTACCATCCAAAACTAATAAAAGTAGCCCTGGAATAAAGACAAAAGCAATCAACAGATGAAAAATAGTTTGTTGTAAAGAAAGGGCATGAAGATGGTTTGCATGGCGAACCCACCGATTAATCGGCGCATAAGAAATGATTAAACTGGCAACTAAAGCATTAAAAATGCCGTTGACTGCTTGTTTGCACATAACAAGGATGAGTTGATTCGCCTCCATCTGCATTATTTGACCGTAGAAAAGCCAAACGAGAGGCATCCCAATTAAGAACCAGTAAAGCCCATCAAATAACAGGATATTTGGCTGTTTCCGCTTGCAAAAAAAACCTACAAACACAGCCTCAATTACTAAGATGATGGTGGCGTAGGGATGATGCCAAAGAAAATAAGTATAGCTACCTGCTATTAGAGCGCCTAAACCTCCCCAGAGCCAGCCGAAGTAGTAAGTAATAGTCAATGTGGCAATGCTACCAAAGAGGAAATCAACCCCAAATAAAAGAGACAAACTGAAATAGTTACCCAGAAAACCCACACCCGTGAGAAGGGCGAACAAACCAAACCATTTTTTATTAAGCACTGCTCTAGCCTCTTTCATAAACTCCTAGTCTTGCTATTTGTTGAATATGATTTAATTTTTTTTAAAATGAGCTATAGAATCGATATCGGTGTTGATTTAAAAAATTTTATACATCTGGCCTCGCTTTCTTTTAGTTTGAAAAGAGCAATCAAGCCTTATTTATGCACCGCTTTGATTTCTCAGCCACTTTTCTAAGCTCCTTCACTAATATTAATAATTGCTCTCAAAAAAAATTTCCAAATCAGGAGAGGCATAGTTTTTCTTGTTTTGAATCAACCGTTTAATTTATTAATTGAATGAACCTTTGTACAGAAAGTATTTCGACCTAGAGCTTTTGCCTGATAGAGCGCTTGATCTGCCGCAGCAATTAAAGTTTCTGGCAAAGTTCCTTGGCTAGGAATCACCGTGCTAATACCGAAACTGAGGGTAATGTAATGATTCGGACAAGTCTCATGGATTATTTCTAAAGCTTGGATGTTAGCCTGTATTTTTTTGACGATGTGGATGGCTCCCTCTAACTCTGTGTCAGCTAAAATCACTACAAATTCTTCACCTCCATAACGCGCTACTAAATCCCCAGATCGATTAATGCTGCGGTTTAGAGCGGCTGCAACTTGCTGTAAGCATACATCCCCTGCTTGGTGTCCATAAGTATCGTTGTAAAGTTTGAAGAAGTCAATATCACACAAAATCAATGACAAAGGAGTTTGCTGCCTGATCATGCGTCGCCACTCCTGCTCTAGCTGTTCGTCAAACTGACGGCGGTTCGCAACGTGAGTTAAACCGTCAATTAATGCGAGGTATTTTAATTGTTGATTAGCGGCCTCTAGTTGGTTGTAAAGTAGGGTTTGTTGCTTTTGCAAGTGGAATTGCTGAATCAACCGCCGCATTCTCTGTCGCAGAACAGCCCAGTGAATTGGTTTAGTAATATAATCTGCTGCACCGGCTTCAAAAGCTTGATCGACAGATTTTTGGTCTTCTAAGCTTGTAATCATCAAAATAGGTGGGCGCTCACTCTCAGGAATGGCGGAGAGTTTTTTACAACAAGCAAAACCATCCATCGTGGGCATGACTGCATCTAATAGGATAAGGTCTGGATGTAGTTCTTCGTATGCTTCTAGGGCTGTCACCCCATCACTCGCTTCTGCCACCTGGTATTTTTCTTTCTGTAAATATAGCCGCAGTTGTAGGCGGATAAAGGGATCATCATCCACAATGAGAATTAGAGAGGCCGTTTCTGGATATGGGTTAGCCGAACTTCCTGAGTCTTGTAAGGATTGATACATATTTCATCGTGCAAGGGGTAGTATCTTAATATTCGTATGGGGAAGTGGAACTCCACCTTAGCATCGTAGCAATTCGAGGAGGGAGCTTAACCTCATCGGATGCTTTGCTGATGGTGCTTCCGGCTTAATAGTTTTGGATAATTTTGGAATTTATCAACCTTACCTTAGTGCTCAGCAATAACAGAGGCATCGCTTGAGTTTCGGGTTTTTTGTGAGTTGTTCCAAAAAAGCCAAATTATCTATCCTCCAAATGGAGACATGGAGTAGACTCGCATCAGAACGGTCGTTTGCTCTTCGGTGTCATAATCGTTTTAAGCGAGAAGAGACGGCGAACACATCCCTACGGCCTAAATCGGAAAGACAAAGTTTGACAATCTCGCTGATGGTCACTTCATCAAAGATGAGTAATATCATCTTAGTCGGCATCATACCTAGTGGTAAAGTCTTTTAGAGCTTTGTTGTAAAAAATAAAAATTTTAGGATTTGTTAATTTTTTTAGAGATTGAGAACAACTAATACTTGATTGCCTAAAATAAATTTCTTCTTATTGACTCACCCCGTAGTTGATATTAGTCTTCAGTGAGAGCGTACATTATTTCAAATCCTTATTTTTTAATATCTGAAACATTAAGGAAGGAAAAACAAATAAGTTGATGACTTATCCGTTGTAATGGAAAAAGTGCGTTTATTGCAATTTTCCCAAAGTAGAGATAAACTCACAACGGATTTTTCTATTTAACTATTCTAATTTACTTTTGAAACCATGTTGTTTTTCTAGTTCAATTGAGTCAGAAATGAAAAATAAATTATAAATTTTTATCAAAAAATCATAAAAGAAGGTATGCCGCTTTCTTAAGCTAAAAAATTAGGATGGGGTGAAATTAGCTATATAATCCAACTTTTGGGATGCAGTCGAAATACTATCGTCAAGGGAATAGAAGATGCACGAAAAAATTGACGATCAGACACTCAATATTTCCAGAATTAGAAAGACTCGTAGGGGGAATAAAAAGTATTATGTCTACTCAAAGCGGCATTGATGTAGCATTTTTATAAGTTTTCAAATAACACACTGCCGGAGAGCCAATAAATGAGTTAATCTGAACTAATTTGAGACATAAAGAAATAGCTTCTGGACTACGAGCAGCAGGTTTTACCATTAGTCTCCCCTTAGTTGGCAAATTATTAAAAAAGCATGGATATGGAAAAAGGAAAGCCCAAAATAAGCAAACAATAAAAACTACTAATCTCTTCCTAGAATTGGTCGATTTTGATGCAGTTTTTCGGTAGGTTTGTTACAATGATGACAAACATTTCCTTCTGATAAAATGCTCAGTCCCAAGAAAATTTTTCCCTCAACTTGAGTACAAGTTTCAACCCTGACTCCAAGCAAGGCTAATAGATAGTCCAGATGGAAGCTGATAACGGTAAATGTATTATTAGGTACATTTGACACCATAAACTCAGGAGAGCCATCTCAATGAGCCAATAAATTCTCAATGCTCATAACCAATATCGGGCAGAAGTTGGTGTTACGCCTCTGACTTGATCCGATACTCTAGCCAATCATGCTCAGGAGTGGGCAGACTACCTGGCTTCGTTGGGAGGAATCTTGCAACATAGCCAAAACACGGGTGAAGGTGAAAATTTGGGGATGGCATCATCTGGCTACTTTAGTTATACCCAAAAGATTGAGAGTTTTGGAAACGAAAAGCAGTATTTTATCGATGGTATATTCCCCGATTTGACCGTATTTATCACGCCCAGAAACAATCATGCTTGGTATGCGGTTTGATTTAATCCCATTTCAAGCGGAACATTACTTTGGCTGTCTGGTTAAATCCGGTGCTGAATATTCGGTTAAAGTCTTCTTGGTGGAGAAGTTTTAAACATTTTATTTCGTCGCTCTTCCAAACTTCAATAGTAATATTTAATGCTTGGGTGATAGTTTTTTCTACTGCAAACAGTCCGCCATTGTGTTCGAGAAAGTTAGCGGTTTCTTGAGATTCATTGGCTAGGTACTGAAGGGATAATTCCCACTGTTTGGCGTATTTGTTTTGAATCAAAGGAATGCCAGGTTTCTCAGGGGGAGTAGTTTTTTTGGTTTCGGCTATTTGTGGTATTTTCTTGTTCTGCTGGGGTACTTTTTGTAATAGTTCATTCTGGCGTTTTTTTTCTCTAAAGGCGAGAGCGGCAAGTCGATTTTTATGCCGATTTAAGCCTTCTACATATAGTTCGTAGGCTTTTCTTGTTATCCATCTTTCTTCGGGTTCTACGAAGGCGACAATTGCTCTCCAATCTCCTAAAGTAAATTCTGAGATTTTTTCGATAAATGTCATGTAAATGGCTTTATAAATTTCGGATGCTTTGGCTTTTTTCAAGTTTTTGGTGATAATCATGTTATATATTTCGCGTTTCCTGGCTGTTGATGTGGTTAAATCAATTTCTTGGATTTCGGGATGAATGCTGGTTTTGATTTTAACGCGATCTCGGTAGTGAGGGTTGTTGTGTTCGGAGGTTTGAAATTCTACTTCTTGGCCACAACTAGGACAAATTGCTAGATGATGGTAAAGGAGTGTCCCGTCATTTGTGAGTTCGGAATATTGGGGTTTTAATTCATCATTGAGGGGTCGGAAGATATGGGTACAATGGGTGCATTTAATAAGGCCCCATTCTCTGTCTGATTGATTTACTTCTAGGGGTTCTAAGCTCCATTTACGTTTTTCATCGGGTAAACCTAGGCGCTTCCAGTTATCGGTTAAGTCGATTAAAATTGCTGGTTGTCTTGTTATTAAGGGTCTTAACGCTCTGCCTAACATTTGCAACCATAATATTTCTGAAATTGTGGGTCTAACGCAGATTACGCAGCCTATGCCTTCGACATCAAAGCCTTCGGATATAATTTGATAGTTGGTTAGAATTTGGATTTTTCCATCTCGATATTTTTCTACAATTGATGCTCGTTCATCTGGGGGGGTGTCGCTATCTAGGTGTTCGCATTTTATATGATTTCGGCGGAATATTTGGGCTATGCTGCGAGAATGTTCTACGCTGGCGGCGAAGATGACGGTTTGCTCTCCACCTGCATAGTTTTTCCAGATATTTAATATTTCTTCTAAGCTTATTTGACTGTTTACGGCTAAGGCTAATTCTGTGGAAAGGAAATCAACTTTTCCTTTTGTTATTCCTGTGGTGTCTATTGATTTATCAGTCGCAAATAATTTGAAGGATGATAAATAACCTCTGGAAATTAGTTCGGCGGCACTTACTCCGGCAACTAAATCATCAAATAAGTCTTTAAAGCCTTGTCCATCTAAGCGCTTGGGTGTGGCTGTGACTCCTAAGATTTTGGCGGAGGGATAAGCATCAATAACTCGGCGATAGGATGAGGTTGTGGCATGATGTGCTTCGTCTATGATGACGAGTCCTATATTTTGTGGGAGGTCTTTTTTATGAGATATTGTTTGAATGCTTGCTACTTGGACGCGACAGTGTGGTTTAGGTTTTACTTTGTATTTAATGATTCCTATTTCGGTTTGGAGTATATGAGAAAGTTTATTGACTGCTTGCTCAATGAGTTCTAATCTATGAGCGATGACTAATACTCCTTCGCCTGCTTTTAAGAAGCGCGATGCAATGGATACAAAACAAATTGTTTTGCCGGCACCGGTGGGTAATTGAGCCAAAACTGCGCGATTTCCTTGTTTCCAAGAATTAATTACTTGGTTTATCCAGAGTATTTGGTAATCCCGAAGTTGATAAAGGTTTGTTTTTTCCATAATTTTGTGTCTCTCTTGATTTCAGGGTTTTTTCAGCGGAGGTATGTCTGAAATTATATATTATTTTACGGCAAATGTTCAAGGAGTGTAGATATTTGATGGCTTTTTAATACTATAGGCTGTCTATTTTGTGTCATATTATGTTTGAAGTCGGCTGTATTATTGAGCGTTCTATTTTTAATTATAGCAGTGTCAATAGGTTTATTTTTGTTGTTTAATTTGGGTTCTATAAGACTTTTTTTTGCTAAAAATATATAATTGCCTGGACGTAATCCTAGAGTACCTATTTCTAGCCCAATATTCTTTTATTTCTCCACATAATGAGCTTTTTCAATTGGAGACATAAGTCTACTTTCTTCGCTGATAGGTAAGTTGCGAGTTGGACAAAGCAGAATTTTCTATCTTTTAAAACCTAGATTTTATCGTTTTTAAATATGGGAAAACTTTACTGAAAATAGCTTTTTGTTGTTACCAAGACTATCTTGCTCAATGCTTGCAGCAGGAAGAGATTTAGAAGTTTATGCTAATCCAGAGGACTTTCTGCGGAAACGTGGGTTAGAGAATGATAAAGAAACAATTTCACTGCCAATGATAAACTTTGGGTCAGTGTCCCATCGTTGCTTAAAAGAGGATTTATCAATGCGTGAAAAAACGATGATCTTAGCATTATTGCTACGCCACTTTGATTGGGAATTAGTTAACGGTCGTTCTTCTTTACAAGACTTGCAGCAGAACCTCTTAATTTATCCCTCAGATCGAATGCCGGTGAGTTTTCAAAAGAGGAACTGAGGCAGAATCAGAATATAATGCAGCTTTAACCGATTAAAGCCCCATGCTAATTGTCCATCATCTCAATGTTTCCCAGTCCGAACGAGTCATCTGGTTACTAGAGGAATTAAAGTTACCCTACCAACTGCGTCTGTACCAGCGAGATCAAACTACGCAGTTTGCACCGGCTGAACTACGCTCTATTCATCCGCTTGGCAGTGCGCCGGTGATAGAAGATGGTGATGTGGTGATGGCTGAATCTGGTGCAATCGTTGAGTATGTGCTCGCTCGTTATGGAAATGGCCGGCTTACAGTACCCGTTGCCTCCCCGCAGTATCCTCATTACCTGTATTGGTTCCATTATGCCAACGCCAGCTTGATGAACCAGATCGCTATAAATTGGATCGCAACAATGGCCGCCGGGACTTCTAACAACTCTGGGCTGCTTTCGGTTCTACACGAACGTCTGGAACGCCACTTGCAAATGGTAGAAAATCACCTGTTGCAAGCCACCTACTTTGCCGGAGAGGAATTTACGGCTGCTGATATTATGATGCACTTCCCTTTCGGGACGATGAAGGCGTTCTATAATGTTGGCCTCGACAACCGGCCAAATATTAAAAGATGGTTAGCTACCCTTAGCACTCGCCCTGGCTACCAACAGGCAATGAAGGCGGCAGGACATGACCAAGATCCGGCCCTTGAATGGGACACGACCCGAAGGGCATTGTGACATTCAAACACCGGGTGATCACACTTTTCTGTTTAGTAACGCGCTGAACCCTGTTATGCAAGGCTGTTCAGAAAATTAGGTGTCGTCTCAACAGGTTAGTCTAGTCATGCCGGTGGGGGATAAACCAGCCCTAGAATGACACCGCATCTCAAGAAAAAGTTAGGCTTAAATTGTCTGTAAAGTTTAGACTAAATTAATTAGATAGCTTTACCTAATTAATTTCTCAGCCTGTAATTCGGCTTGTTTTAGTTATAAAAAGGAGCATACGAAATGTGGATATTTGAGCCAACGGCAAAATTAACTGATTTTGAACAAGTACCGGGTTTAAAAGATTTATGGAGTTCTTTCATTAATGATTTATATGAAACAAACCTTTATGGAAAACCAAATGATAGATCGGCTTCAGCATTAGAAGAATTACAAAGGTGGGGACGTTCCGACAGTGACCTGCGTTTATATAATCCAGCATCAATGCCTATCCCGTCTCCTTCAGAAATGAAGAATGTTATATGGTCAGCGCTTCCAATCAGCTTTGATGAGCAGTTTAATAATACGAAGGAAAAATTTACCTATTTAGATCAACCGCAACGTTTCAATCCTCAAGATTATTCATCTATTATCACCCGAATTCAAGATGAATACTGCGAATGGGTGGTCAAGCGGAACAGCGCTAACAAAATTACCGAAGTCTTGTTTACAAGTGAGCCACCAGAATATTACAATTTTATGTTTTATTCTTCCCCAGAATCACGGGAGTTGTTAGTAGATGTTTACCGTCAAATTACGGCGAACCAATCAATCACAATTGATGATTTAGTTGATAGCAGTGGTGAATATGATTGGTATAACCGTTACAATAACGAATTTGCTGTACATATGCAGCAACCAAACAACACGCTAGGAGCACAGGTAAATATTGTATCGCGTTCTTGTATTTTACGGGTAAATCGTTTAGGCAATCCGATTACAGATGCACAAGGGCTTATTACCTGTGGTCGATATGGTGATAAAAAACGTCAAAGCGATCCTCGTATTGGAGATGCTATCAATCAGTTTGCCAGAGAAAACCGTTTTATTACGATTGAAAATCCAGTAGGATTATATATGAGCGGAGTTGATTGGAAAGGGTGGGAAACTCCAGATGGAACCCCAGCCGATACATTTTGGAAAGTATTAAGGGGAACACAGGATGCTGATCCTAACAAATCTTATATTGTTCGTGCTGTTTACTCAGTGCCAGAAAGCAAAGGTTACACAGTATCCGATATCAAAATAGGTGGTCAGCCTATTGAATTTGGCTCACAGATTGCAGCTTGTATTGATGTGCGTGTGGGAGTTTTGGTAAGTGAACCCCAACAAATTCCTTTACCTAGAGCAATTGGTTGCACGGATACTACTCCATTTCCCCTACAAACACCAGTGGCAGGAACTTCTACAAGTCCAGCAAATGCGCTTACTAATATGCAGAGTCGTATGAACACAAATAAAACACGAGGATAAAAGAAATGCTTGAAGAGCCAGTTTTAGATATCGATGACATTCAAGGCAATATTTTCCCTGGCTTCAAAAAGGATAGTCAGCACTTTTTGTTTTTCCAAATAATTGAGCCGGAGTCGGCAAAATTGTGGCTCAAATCTCTCGCTCCTAAACTATCAAAAGCTAGAGAGGTTCTTGAGGCTCACAGTATTTGGAAGGCGAGGCGTTTGGAATTAGGACACGAACCAAAGAATCTTGATTTCTTGTTTATCAACTGTGCAATTTCCGCACAAGGGTTTGTAAAACTTGGTGTACCTGGGATTGAGGAGTTTGATGATATTGCTTTTAAATTAGGATTGGAGAAAAGATCCGGTACTCTTGGCGATCCTCCTGCGGGTAGCGGTTCTGTGGGGTCTCCAGAAACATGGGTTTTTGGGGCCGGTTCACGTTCTCCAGATGTACTTTTGATTCTGGCTAGTGATAATCTTGATTGGGCAGTCAGGGCTGAAGAGGAATTTATTGCTTCCGCACAAAAGCAAGGGTTAGAGTTAATTCATGTTGATAGAGGTCGCGTACGACCCGGCGCACTGGCTGGACATGAACATTTCGGTTTTAAGGATGGCATCTCGCATCCAGCAATTAGAGGGCGTAAATCTAATGCACCGGCTGATTTTATTGAACCGCGAACATGGCCAGAAGATTCCGCATTTGATATTTATCGTGATAGATTTGCTGCACCTGGTCGTCCTCTAGTATGGCCTGGTCATTTTTTGTTTGGCTATGTGAGACAGCAATTTGATGAGCCTGAATTAAGCCGTCCAAACTCAGAGCCACCAGGCCCAGCTTGGGCTGTGAATGGTTCGTTTTTGGTTTATCGGAGATTATCGCAAGATGTGCAAAAGTTTCTTAGCTTTCTTGCGGAAGCATCGGAAACTCTGCGTCACAATAATGGTTTTGATGAAAACCTTACTCCTGAACGACTGGGTGCGTTGCTTGTGGGTAGATGGGCGTCTGGATGGCCGGTGATGCGTGATCCAAATATTGATCGTGGAGAACAACATTTAGCTAATGCTACAGAACCAGAATTAGCAGAGAATTATTTTAAATTTAGTGAGGCAACGACTATAGCTTTGCCAAACGATCCCTATCCACTTAATCAAGCAGATCCAAATGGGTTAATATGTCCTTTCGCTGCACATATTCGTAAGGTAAACCCCAGGGATGATGCGACAGATATGGGTTCAAAAGAGCGAACTTTTCAAAAGTTACTGTTAAGGCGCGGTATTACTTTTGGCCCAGAAATTACAGAGCAAGCATCCGCTGAGAGAGGTCTTTTGTTTGTGGCGTTCCAAACATCAATTGTTAATCAATTTGAGTTTTTAATGAATGAATGGGTAAATGAGGCGAATAAGCCTCATTCAAATGGAGGGGTAGATCCTATTATTGGTGCTGCACGGGATACTAAAATTTCTTTGGGAAATGGGACTAAAAAATTTGAATTGCCAATTCCGGGGGGATGGGTAACGCCAACGGGCGGTGAGTATATGTTTGCTCCAGGGGTGCGTTTTTTTTCAGATATCCTTTGACTTTTGGCCGATAGCTGGGCGAAATTCTGAAACTGTCTTGAAAATCGGTGAGATTGAATTGCTTTTGCTTGGGAAAAAATTGTGAAAAATCGGGCTAGGCAGTGGGGATATGTGGCGAGTAAATCGGGTAAAAGTGGCAATCACTGGTACTCTCCCACCAAGGCTTTTAATTCAGGTAAAAGTTTTTCTAATTTCTTCCGTTTTTTAGGATCTTTCCAATTATTTGATTTTTTGAGTTTCGCGTGGATCAGCATCTACACTGCTTTTTAACGATTTGTCTGGAAAAGCGGACTTGGCTTTATTTTTAGCGGTGGCAATACGCTCTTTAATCTGACTCAGAGTAATCCCCAAACCTTACCCGACTATTGCAAGACCGATGAATCTGTTTAGGGCCGGTGGATGTTTAAATGTCGATGGATTGGGATGTGGTTGTTGATGAAAATATTTTAGGATAATTCGTTATTGTTGCGGGTTTTCGTAGCGAGAAAGAAGCGCTTTTGCGGCTTGTTGGTGTTGTTCTATTAGGATGCGGGGGGATAAAATTTGTGCGTTGGCGCTGTGCCGGTTTACCCATAGCATGAATTCTTGAAAGGAGCGGGGGGGTAATTTTACGTTGTAGTCTACATAAATATGATTGCCGGTAGTGTCTTTGGGGCCTTTTATTATTTTTTGTTTGGGATGGCGTAGTTCTCCTTCTAAGATAAAGGTTGTTACTGGGGGATAAAAGCGGATTTTGATTGATTCAAATTTTAAAGATCCGGCTAGTTCTGCTTGTTGTTCTTCGAGGTTTCCTAGATATAATCCCCAGCCGTTGCTTAATAGTTGATGGGCTTTTTGTAGGTTTTCTTTTTGCTGTTCTAAATTACGTCCTTGTTGGGATGTTATTTTGCAATAGTTTCTAAAGCGGTTGATTCTGCCGATGGCAAAATGGCCGGTTTCGTACTCTTGGGAGAGGAGATACCAGGCGATGTCGTGATATAAAATTTGCAGGGGGTAAATGTGGCTGAATCCGACTTTGCCGGTGCTGTAGGGGGCGCTGTTTCGGGAAAGTTCGATGGGTAGTCCTTGTAATATGGCTCTCTCGATGATGTCGAGTTTATGGAAAAGGGTGTTTTGGTTGTTTCCTTTTTCCATCATTTCTTCAGGATCTGTAGAAATTATGGCGCGGTTAAGAAATTGTCGGATCGGATAAAATAATTCTCCTTTTGTTTCTAATTCTAGTCCTTTGAGGCGTTTATTTAGGTTTTCTATCAGGCGTTTTGATGTGGGATCTCCTTGATATTTAGCTTGGGATTGAAGGGCGTTTAAGGCAATTTTTAATTCTTGAAAGTTAAGTGCGCCGGTGCCAAGATAATATCCCCAGCGATACATTCTTCTTTCTAAAATTCCATAGTTTCTTAAGGTTTCTATGTCTTTGCGAATCGTGGGAGTAGCGGGATAATTTTCGGGAAAAGATATGTTTATTTCTGCTGCTGTCTGCTGCATAGCTTTTTGCACTTCTAAGAGTGTGTCTCGGTATCCGCTGGTGGGGGATGTTTGGCCGGTGCTCCCTACCCCCGGATTTTGGATAATTGTTGTCAGTAATATCATCAAGCGTTCAAATGCTTGTTTGTCTGAGTAGGGGTGGAGGATGGGGTTTTTTGCCATTGCTTTAGCCGGTGGGTTGGTTTATTGTCTATTAAAAGCCAATATTTACATATTTTTTTTCTCTGGCTAGAGTTTATTATTTTGTGTGGATTTGTTGCTTTCTGTGATGTTGAGATAAATATTGTGAATTTGAGGACAGTTAAAGAGGGGAACTGATAGCTTATAGGGAGTCTGTGCTGGGAGCCGGTGTTTGATGGCGGTGTTTGATGCTGACACCTAGACGAATAAAAAAACCCCTTGGTAGTTGAGCCCCTATGAAAACTCCGGGGTTCGTTATTGGGCGGGGGTTTGCTTTGACGCGGTTATTGATGCCGGCCATGAAATTTTTCGTAGAATTGCGTAATTGCCGTAAATTTTGCGAAACAACCCAATATATTAACACAGCCTATATTCAGTGAGGAAAGAAACAATGACAGCCTATTGGCAAGCAAAAATTTGGGCATTATTACATGACCCCGTGCTTAAGGCATTGCATGATAATGCTGGTAGAGGAAAAGAAGGTGCTTGGAACTCTTTAACTTGTATGGAAGGGTGGGTTTCTCCAAAGGGAAAATCGCTCCCAAATAGCCCTTACAGCACTCAGTGGTTAAAGCACGTTGGTTTGTGTGATTTAATTTCTTCAGCTAGTGATCGTGCTGCTATTGGCCGACTGCAAAATACGGCTGTTGACTATGATGCTGAGGGGTTACAAATTCGCCACTTGCTATCAGGAGAGCCGTTAGAATTTAAGCTTGGGCAATGGCATGATTCTTTGATGGGGATGGGGAAAAATCGCGCTACAGTTTTGGCGGATTTTGAACAAAACTTAATTCCAGAAACCATACGCACTTGTACGGATGCACGCAAGGTTTATTGGTGGTTATGGCGATGTTATCCAGAGGTTCTCTCACAGGCTTTTGACCGAGATTTTAATATTCCTAATGAGCCTTGTTTGCCTTTGTTGCCGGCAGATACTCGTATTCCTGATGCTTCTTTGTGGAGTCATACAACGATGACTTCTGCTTTGGCCGGTTCTTTGGCTGGGTTTTATTCTGATAATAACAGTTATCCGAAAAAAGGAGCGAGAAAAGGCAAAGCTTATCAGGAATCTCGCCCTCATCTGGCAATTTTTAGTTTTACGCCGGTGCAAGAATTAATTAAAGCTAGTCGCAAAATGCGGGATTTTTGGGCCGGTTCTTGGTTGCTTCATTATCTTTCTGCTAAGGCTTGTTGGGCAATTGCTTGGAAATATGGCCCTGATAGTTTGGTCTATCCTTGTCTTTATCAACAGCCTCTCATTGATTTGTGGTTGTTAGAAAAATATCCTCAGTTTTCGGAGTGGATAAAAGCGCCGACGGAACGCCAGTTATTAACGGCTGGGTTTCCTAATGTGGTGGTTTTAATTTTGCCTGATAATGGCGCTTCTAACACAGAAAAAAGTCCTGTTAAAGCGGCTATGCAGCAAGCTGAAGAAACCATCAAAAAGGAGTGGTTACGTTTAGGAAATTTGGTGCTGCAAAATTTGCAAAAAAATAGTAGTAATCAATGGCAAAAAATTAACAAACATACTTGGGATGATTGGTTAAAAACTCAGTGGCAAACTTACTGGACTGCTTTGCCTATTGGTAACAGAGACACTGTACTGCATCATTCTCCTCGTAAAGAAAGGAATTATAAAGAATGGCAAGACGAACAAAATAATTTTGCTTGTCCAAAAAAGGATTTATTTGTGGAGGCTGAATCTGAGTTTTTGAAGGCGACTTATGAATCTGCTTTGCGGGAAGATTGGCCTCATCGTTCTCAACCTAATTTTAAACGCCGGCAGCCTAATTTGAATGTAGGTTCTTGGTGGGCAAGTATTTTTGATCAGATTCGGTTTGCGCTGAATGCTGTTAAAAATACGCGGACTTGGGAGTTACCTACGGCTTTTGGGCCGCGTTCTACGGTGTCAGGAATTGGGCCGGTTGTTCATGGTTTAAAAAATGATAAAGATTGGATTACGGAGGGGGAGACGGCAAAGTTTTGGGAGGAACACGCGGGTTTATTTGATGGTATTGAAGAGTTGAATGCAACGGAGGTTTTAAAACGGGGTTTGCATCGGATTTTGCCTGAAGTTTTAGGTCGGGAAAATACTCGGTTAGAGTTGTATTATCCTGATTTGAGTTCGGGGGTGGCCGGTTGGTTACGGAAGCATCCAGAGGCGCGAGATTACTATGTTCAAGTGTGTGAAGAAGTGGCTGGTCATTTTAAGTGGATTAAAGCGGAAAATCAATCTTGGGGTATTCCTTGGATATTGTCTGAAAACGCAAATTTATTGAATCCTCGTTTGTTAAATGCCGGTTGGTTGATTGAGGATTTTGAGCCTAAATCTGATTTGCCGAATCAAGTTTTAACAAAGGAGAAGAAAAAGGAAAAAACTCAAGCGGAGTTGAAAAAAGTTCGCACGTTTATTGAGGAACGTTTTGCGGCGGGAAATAATCCGACTGATTGGTATGTTTTGGCGGGGGGTGATGGAGATGATATGAGTAGTTGGTTGAAGGGGGAACCGCTACATAATTATGAGGAATATCTTGCAACAGAGGTAAAAAACGAACTCGATAAAGAATTGAAAAGTGTACAAGGCGAACCCAATAAAAAAACCCGAAATGTCTGGGAATCGTTTAAGGAGTTTTTGGGTATGAAAAAACGCATGGGGCCGGCAACTCATAATGCTTTGAGTCGTGCTTTGTTGGATTTTTCTAATCAATTGCTGCCGTATTTAACGGAAGAACGTTATGCGGGCCGGTTGATTTATGGGGGTGGGGATGATGTTTTGGCTTACACAAATCTCTGGGAGTGGGATGAGTGGTTATGGGATATTCGTGAGTGTTTCCGAGGTGATAAAGATCCCCGTAATGAGTTTAATAATGGAGGTCATTATTGGCGATGGGATGGTGGGGAATTGCCGAAATATTTATCGGAACGTCCGCTTTTTACGATGGGAAAAAAGGCGACGATTAGTTTTGGAATTGTGATAGCCGGTCATTCTGTACCTTTGGCTATTGCGCTGGAGAATCGTTGGGAAGCTGAGGACGAAGCAAAGGAACATGAATCTCCTAATGGTGATAAGAAAGATGCGGTACAAGTGCGGGTGATTTACAACAATGGTAATGTCTTGAAAGCTACGGCCAAATTTGATGCTTTTAAGCTGTGGAAAAATTTAATTTCTTTGGATAATTTGGATGCAGCAATTTTTGAACAAGTGGCGGAAGTTTGGAGTCAGCATCCTGCGCCTTTGGAGAAAGCAATTCAACCTTGGACGCAGGCTTTTTGTTCTCGTCGTGAGCAATTACCTGGGGATACAACGGGTGATTTTCAGCGATGTTTGGCTGAGTTTATTGAGGCTTTGTGGGATTCAACTCAACCTGAAAAACTCGACCGCCAATTACAAAGCTGGTGCAAACTTGCGGCTTTTGTGATTCGCAAACGTGACATTAAATTAGGAGCATAAAGTATGATGTTTTGGTACACTTTGACACCTTTGGATATCTTGTTATTGCGGGATGCAAAACCTTTTACTCCGGGGGAACGTGCATGGGCCGGCAGTGTTTTTCCGCCGAATAATCATACATTGGCCGGTGCGGTTCGTGGTTTGTTAAATGCCAAGGTAGATTTAGAGTTAACCGGCCCGTTTTTGGTTTACAAAGAAACTCTTTATTTACCGCGTCCTTTGGGTTTTGTGGGGTCTATTCCTTTAGTGCCTTTACTTTGGGAAGAAGATTCTAATTTACGGCAAGCTATGTGGAACCGGCAACAACCTTGTCCTCTTGTTAAACCGCCTAATCGTCAAAAAGATAAGGAAGAAGAGGAGAAAAAAGATAAAAGTTTTCTGCAATATTTACCTATAAATGTTGCTAGAAAATATCTGGAATGTGGTAAAATAGAAGAGGATGAATGGGAGGCCAATAATTCTGATGAAATCAAACCCTGGAAGGTAGAAAGCCGCCCTCATAATGCCATCCAAGAAGGTACTCGTCAAGTGAAAGATAGCGATGGATATTTTGTGGAGAATGCTATCCGGATGATGTCGGGTTGGAGTTTAGGAATTGGCATTAATCAAGACATTGAAACGCCTACAGTTTTGCAATTGGGAGGGGAAGGACACAGGGCTATTTTGCAGCGGTGTGAACCTCTTAAAGAGCAATGGGAGGCTATCAAGAAAGTCTCGGATGATAACTTCCAAAAAGGGGGTAAATGTCTGGCTTATTTGGTGACTCCGGGGGTGTTTGAGCGTAAACATGATGGGGGTCAAGCTATTTGTCGTGCTTGGCCTTGGGAATGGGATTTAGCTTATCCTGAAAATCCGAATGCACGCAAGGGAAATTTGGTGAGTGTGGCAACAGATAAGCCGGTTCCTATTAGTTGTCGCATTCGAGATAAGGATAATAACAGTGTGCCGGCGCCCCAAGTTTTTGCAGCGCCGCCTGGGAGTGTTTATTATTTGGAGAAACCTGATTTGCTATTTTGTAAAAATCCTAATTCTAAGGAGGGTAAGGGTTTAGAAAAGGCGAAAAGTTTGCGAAAGTTGGGTTATTCTGAGTTACTTTGGATTTCTTACAAGGAGGAAAAATAATGAATTACGTCTACTTATATCTGCTGGCACCTTTGCACACCGGCGGTACAACTCAAGAAGGAAATTTGTTAGGAATTGCCCGTGAATCTCACACCAATTTGCCTTACGTTCCTTCTAGTACAATTCGCGGTAAATTGCGTTCGACAGTTGGCAATGATATTGAACAACGCATTAAGCGTGTGCAACTTTTTGGCCCCGATTTAAAGGATACTCAAGATACAGGTTTTCTGGAGATGTATGAGGCAGAAACTGATAAAAAGATAACTCAACTTGAACAAGGAAATATCTGGATTGGTGATGGTTCAATTTTGTGGATGCCGGTGCCTTCTTTGAGTCATGGAGTGATTTGGATAAGTTGCCCTTTACTGTTACAACGTTGGGCAAAATTTAATGGCAACCCAGAAATACCGGCTGAATATAGTACCAATTTAGCTACCAAAGCGCCGGTTTATCTTAAAGATGCAATTCTACCGGCCAAAAGCTTACAAAATTGGGATAATTGGCAGAATTTTATTCCCCAATCACCCGAAGCAAATGCTATTACACGAGTCTTAGTTTTACCAGATCGGCATTGTGCAACCTTGATTCAAATGAGTTTATGGCGCCAGGTGAAAATTAAGCTGGATGAACATAAATCAGTTGATGGTGGTTTCCGTTATGAGGAAGCAATTCCCCCAGATACGCTGATGTATTTTACTTGGGGAATTACTTCTCAAGCCAATGGCAAAGGTGAAGAATCTTCCGCAGATTTTAAAGCACTCTTAAGCGAAAACTCCATTCTGCAAATTGGCGGACAGGAAAGCTTAGGACGTGGGTTTGTGCAACAGTGGTTAGGCAATAATTAAGCAAAATCAGGAGAGATAAAAAATGGCTGTCGAGTATTTTGACCCCCGCACGATTGCAACGCCGGTTTATGATGCTTTGAGTGAGTTAAGAACTCAAAATAACACTGATCAATCTCGGTTAAAAGAGCAAAAAAGCCAAGCTGTTGAACTTTATACTTACCTTTCTACTTGGGGGATGATGCGTCTTAAAGCTGAGGAAAAAGCTTTAAGCCAAGAGGGAAAAAAACAAGTGGTTAAGAAGTTTTTTCAATGCTTGGAAACGCTTTCAAAAGTAGGAGATTTGGCAAATAACACCGGCTTGGATGTTATCAAAAAGCTGGATGTAGATGAATATTTGGGGTTAACCGGCCTAGGATTAGCATTAGCACAAGAGTTTAGTTTTTGGGCAAATGCTATTTATCACGATATCAAAGGAGAAGAATAAAACAATGGCATCTCAACAAAGACCTAATCTTAAGGGTGGAAATGGGGGTGCCAACACCCCGCCTCAGCATCGTAATAGTGGAAATGGGGGTGCCAACACCCCGCCTCAGCCTTCTCCTTGGCTTTATCCAGGGAGGGAACATAAGCCAGATAACAATGCAAGTTTTGTGAGTTTTGTGGAATTTTTGCGGTGGATGCGTGCACCCGATAGCGAATATAAAGACCCCACAAAAATTCAAATTTTGCAAATGGCAGAAGAGAAATCTAAAAGCTATAAAGACTGGCTTAAACAACTCAACGAACGCACCCGAAAACTTGCTGGGGAAGGTAATTGTTTTCAGGCAAAATGTAGTTGGCGAATTCGTGTCGGTGGCCACCGAGGGCCAGAAAGTATTTTACTGCCTGCTTTTGATGCTTTGGGGATGCCTTTTATTCCTTCTTCTAGCTTACGCGGTGTTGCCAGAACTCAGGCAATTAAAGAGATAATGCGTAAGCAAAAAATAGACTGGAAACAAGCAGAAAAACAGATAGCCCCTTGGTTTGGTTCCTTAGAGGCAAATAATCCCAAAGATCGGGCCGGTAAGGTGGTTTTTTTTGATGCTTATCCTATCTCCAGTGCTGCGCCAATGCTGGCGGTGGATATGGCGAATAATATCTGGAAATGGCAGGGAAATAGCCTAGAATACAAGCCAAATCCTAATGCTTTTTTATCGCTAACAGAACCTACTTTTTTAATTGGTTTACGTCTGGCTAGTGGTTGCACAGATACGGCAATTTTAGACCAGGTTAAACAGTGGTTGCAGGCTGGTTTGCAGTCGGGTATAGGTTCTCAGGTAAATAGCGGCTATGGGGGATTGTTGATTGCGGGTGCCGGTGTTCCTAGTGATGAATTTTTGCGGCTTAATTTTAGTTTAAAAGGACAGCTAATTCATGGCCGGCAAAAGTTTAATAACTCTTCTCAACCTTTCCAAAGAGAACGGAACGGCAGCTTAAGATTTGACGGCAGAGGTAACTTAAGAACAGATACCGTTCCTGATGCAGAAGTGCGTGCAGTTGCTTTTAAATCGATGCTACGTTATTGGTTTCGTGTTTTGGCTTTCGGGGTGCTATCTGTTCAGGAAGTACAGGAATGGGAAGCTACACTTTTTGGGGGTATTAATCCCAAAAAACACGGCTGGATTAAGGTGAATTTGACGGATGGCAAAATTACTCAAAAAGAACCCAGAGGCACTTTTGAAGGCAAAAATGCTCCCTGTGGTGAACAAAAAGGAACGCTGTTACTGAGTTATTCTTCGGAAGCACCGGCAGCAAATCAAAAAAACCTCGCTGAGTTGTTAAAAAACCTGACTTGGTTGATGTTTCATTTAGGAGGAATTGGTCAAGGTGCGCGGCGTCCTTGTTATTCGCGCCAAACTCGCTCAAATGCTCCTTGGTGGCGGGGTTCAACTTTAACGCCAGATAGAGATAATGAGTTTTGGAAACTGCCGGCAACTGTGAAAGAATTCCAAGTTATTTTTAAGCAACGCTTGGAAGGTTTTTATGCCAAACTTGCCAGCATCAGCGGCAAAAAAATCAACCTAAAACCACCCCTAAGTTTTGGTAGAGTTACCGGTGATCAATGGTCAGAAGCTGTTGATAGTAATTGTAAAATTGTGGTGTGTTCTGGAAAGGAAGATTTTGGCAAACCTTATGCTTTGGCTGTGCTGCACAGTGAGGATTTTAAAAGGTATGGAAAGTATGATGGCAATCTTTGTGGCAAAGTTGCCGGTGGTGTTAAACCTTCGCCGGTTTGGATTGCCAATTTAGGCGATTATCAAATAGTAACGGTGTTTGGTTCTACTCAAGAGCCTCGCAAAAAATATTTAGAGACTCTGCGAACAAATACCACGAGTAATGATTTTGCTCAAATTTGGCCGTTAACTTGATGAACAGAAACCGGGTTTTTTTAATCAACCTGGTTTCTAAAATCTTCTTTCAAAGAAAGACGATTTTTAATCAAAAATCCTCAACCAAGAACCTAAACCTATGTCAAATAATCAAACAGCAATAAACCGCGTCGATACCCTCATTATTACCGTTGGAACTCGTCAAGTTGGATGGCTTTGTAATGATGGAATTATCCGCTCTTTCGGCGCTGATGGAAACATCGGTTATCCCCGTCACGTTGAAGAACTTTACCAGCAATTAGAACTAAAACGCGGGTTTTATCAAGAAAAGGAAAAAACTTATCCCCACAGTGCCCGCGACTTAGGCGAACGTTTCTATAACCACTGTATTTATGAACTTGGTTACGACTTTAGCCGCGTTCAACTTTTACTCGATTTTCATATCATCAAAGCTGCGGAAAAAAACGGTCTTAAACACATTATACTCTGGGGAACAGACCAACCTGAAAAAGTTTCTTGGTCCTATCGCCGGCTCGATACTCTCTGGCTTGCAAAACTCATGGAAGGCAAAATTAAATCTGTTTGGAAAAACCTCCGCGTTGATGTTCACACTCCCCCTATCGAAGCTAATGATAACATGGCTATTCGGGAAGAATTAGAAGAATTAATTTTAAAAGAAGCTTTGGAATTTTCTTCACCGGCAGGGATTGACAATGAGTTTGTTTTGTGGATTCAAAACAAAGGTTGCACCCCCGCTATTGCTTCTGGTGTTGAAATTTGCGCTGCTGCTTTAGGCCGGCAATGTAAAGTTTTTAATGCTTGTCCTGACGATCCAGAAAGCTTTTTTGAACCTGATTCATCTGGCTTCCAAAAGGCTGTTGCTTCCACCGGCTATAAACTCATTTCAATGGGTGAGTATTTCTGGCCTTTGGAACGAGTCCGCGTCATTTCTGCTTGGAAACGTGGCGATTTTTCTGAGGTGCAAATTTGGCTGAAGCCTCACGAAACTCGCTATCCGGTTCTCTATAAGTTAGCCGGTTATTTATCCCGTTCTGCCAATTGGGAAACTTCCAATTCTTTAACTAAAATTGGGGACTGGATAAATTCAAAAGATGTGTTAAAATTAGCAGGAGAAGCACAAGTAACAACCTGGAAGCAACGTTTAGAAATTGTAAAACAAGAGCCGATTGCTCAAGCTTGGGAGTCTTCTTTTTTAATTGATTTACCGCTCAAACGAGAAAACTACACTGCTGCTTTTATCCAATTTGTTCAAACTTTAGAACGTCTC
Organism: Ancylothrix sp. D3o; assembly: GCF_025370775.1. Taxonomy (NCBI): domain Bacteria; kingdom Bacillati; phylum Cyanobacteriota; class Cyanophyceae; order Oscillatoriales; family Microcoleaceae; genus Ancylothrix; species Ancylothrix sp. D3o. Next base: position 62,070 of record NZ_JAMXEX010000015.1, read on the forward strand.
TTGTTTTTGCAATTTCAGGCTGGAAATTGGTTAAAAGCTGGTTACATTACTATACCCGCAAATTTGCAACATTTAGGCAATGATTATCAGCCTGGTTTTACCGGTTTAATAGAGGGATGGCGAAATTCTAAAAAGCTAAATGCTTCTGATAACTGGTACAAATTGCTGCATCGAATTCGGGAAAAACGCAATAATGTCATTCATTCTGCGGAGTCGGTGACTTTGCCAAACATCCGCTCAATGTGGACGGATGGGGGTTTGTTTACTGTGGGGTATTCCGAAGATCCACAAGTTGTTAAAAATTTAATGTTGGATGTGCTTAAAAAAATTTCGCCTTCTTCAAAAGTTCCTGATATTTTGCTTTTGCATTCTCTCTATGAATGGGGATTAAAAACGTTATGTGAGGAGGCCGGTTCTTCTCACAAGTAATGGTTGTTAAGGGCCGGTTTTAGAGACGAATTTTAACCTGTCGCTTTTACCGGCCAATTTTATGAGTAACAATAAACTTAATTCTTCCACAACTATTTTTAGTTTTACATATCAGGGTGTCCCTATTTTTCCGCACCCCTTTCTCAGAATCTCAAGGAGTTTGTTTATGTACGTCACTTATCGCGCTGCTGTGGTTCGTAATTTCTCTGTTGCTATGGTTAACGGTTCTATTACTTTGGTAATTTTGCTGATTGCACCAATGGGTTTAGCTGCGGTGATTATGAATACTTTTCTTGTCACGGTTGCTAGTTTTTTCACTTCCACTATTGCAGATTCTGTGGTACGTTTTTTGCAACCTTCTCGTGTTGATAATATCCATGCTTCTGTGGAAGAACAAACTAATTGGCCCACAATTCAGCATCGGAATATTAAAGAAATTGAGCGGCAATAATGCAAACGCTTTATGTTTCTCAGCAAGGTTGTTATGTTTCGCTAAATCAAGAATTGCTGGTTGTTAAGCAAGGCGAAACTGTCCAAGCAGAAGTGCAGTTACCTTTGCTGGAAATGGTGCTGGTTTTTGGCAATTCGCAAATCACAACGCAGGCTATTCGTGCTTGCTTGTGGCGCAATATTCCCATTGCTTATGTGTCTCGGATGGGTTTTTGTTATGGGCGAATTTTGCCAATTGAACGTGGTTTTCGTCAACTTGCGCGTTATCAGCAGCAGTTATTAGCTGTAGAACGTTTGCAGGTGGCTCGCTCTATTGTTCAGGCAAAATTACGCAATTCACGGGTGATTTTGCAACGCCAAAACCGGCGCCGTTCTTCTGATACTCTGAGCTTGGCGATCCAAAGTTTGGAGTATTTGATTGATAAAGCGGGGGAGGCTGATAATACTCAGCGTTTAATGGGGTTTGAGGGGGCCGGTGCTGCTCAATATTTCTCGGCTTTTGCTGAGTGTTTGGAGGGAAATGATTTTGTGTTTGCGGGCCGGTCTCGTCGTCCTCCTGGCAATCCTGTTAATGCAATGTTGAGTTTTGGTTATCAGATTCTTTGGAATCATTTGTTGAGTTTAATTGAGTTGCAGGGTTTAGATCCTTATTCGGCTTGTTTGCATGAGGGTTCTGAGCGTCATGCGGCTTTGGCTTCGGATTTAATTGAGGAGTTTCGTGCACCTATGATAGATTCGTTGGTAATGTATTTGGTGAATCGAAAAATGATGGATGTGTTGAATGATTTTGAGTACAAAAATGGGGGATGTTTTTTGAATAATTCGGGCCGCAAGAAGTTTTTGAAGGCTTTTTTGCGTCGGATGGCGGAGGAGATTGATACGGAGTCTGGTAAGCAGCCGAAGTGGGATTTGTTGAATCAGCAGGTGAAGCTTTTTAAGCAGTTTGTTTATGAGCCGAGCCGGTTGTATAAGCCTTATTTAATTCGATGAATCATGCTTTTTTATGTTGTGATTTACGATATTCCTTGCGATAAACGTCGGCGTAAGGTATTTAATTTGTTGGAGGGTTATGGTCAGTGGGTGCAGTACAGTTGTTTTGAGTGTGTATTGTCTGAGAAAAAGTTTGAGGAGTTGCGCCGCCGGTTGAAAAAACGGGTGAAGTTGGATGAGGATAGTCTGCGTTTTTATCCTTTATCTAAACATACTCGTGGTCAGGTGGAAACTTGGGGTGTTGGCCCTTCTGTTCGTGAGTTTCCGGGGTCGGTGATTGTTTGATTTTGCGAGGCTGGGGGTGATGGGGGTGGGATGACGTTTTCTCGTTGGGAGCCTCGCAGTTAGACGGGGTAAGGGTTTCAGGATTTTTGTTAGGAGGGTTATGTTGCAGCTTTTAGTGATTTTTAGTGAGCCTCGCAATCGGTGTCTGGACATCTTGCCGGTTATGGGTTTTAATAAGGGTACCTCCCCACTCGCTGGGGAAATTAATTGAATGGAAACCCACCGAGGCAGTGTCCTCTATGACTACTTCTCGGCTCCCCACTCGCTGGGGAAATTAATTGAATGGAAACTATTGAGGAAATACCCGGTGTACTCCTCAATATCCTCCCCACTCGCTGGGGAAATTAATTGAATGGAAACTAGAAGTTAATTCTTCTAGGCTTATAGGTTTATTTAGTACACTCCCCACTCGCTGGGGAAATTAATTGAATGGAAACAGTGTCCCCGTTACCATCAAGAACTTTCCAATCAGTTAGCTCCCCACTCGCTGGGGAAATTAATTGAATGGAAACCCAATTACACTTAACTAAGCCTCCTGTGTAATGTTGGATGTAACCTCCCCACTCGCTGGGGAAATTAATTGAATGGAAACAGCCAAGGAGGTAACATGTCCTTTACAGAATCCCAGTTGGAGTCTCCCCACTCGCTGGGGAAATTAATTGAATGGAAACTGTGTAGGTTACCTCGAGGTAACCATTTTCAATCTCGTAAGGTAATTGTTGGGCCTCTCCCCACTCGCTGGGGAAATTAATTGAATGGAAACGCTTTATTAACCTTGAAGAGATGCTTTACCTCCTGAAACTCCCCACTCGCTGGGGAAATTAATTGAATGGAAACTCATATAGAAGTAAGGTGTTCTCTTCCTTCACCTCCGCTCCCCACTCGCTGGGGAAATTAATTGAATGGAAACGTAGCTGTGGCTATTGCCACCATTCCAACACCATAGGCTCTCCCCACTCGCTGGGGAAATTAATTGAATGGAAACCCTAACTTAGCCTGAGCTTGAGCCATCCCATTAGCCTTCATAGCCTGGAGTTCAGCTACTCCCCACTCGCTGGGGAAATTAATTGAATGGAAACGCCATTGAGATGTAATTAGCCTCTAATCCAGGGTTTCTCCTCCCCACTCGCTGGGGAAATTAATTGAATGGAAACCGAGTTTGGCATACACCCATTTAAATAAGTTATCCCTCCCCACTCGCTGGGGAAATTAATTGAATGGAAACGTTCTAATACTTTTTTCTGAATTTGGATATAGGCAACTGTCCACTCCCCACTCGCTGGGGAAATTAATTGAATGGAAACGCATGGTACTCGTGTGTTGTGTTGTTTGTTATTACCTCCCCACTCGCTGGGGAAATTAATTGAATGGAAACAGATTAAGACATCGGCTTTTTCATTTAGATATTCAGAAACTCCCCACTCGCTGGGGAAATTAATTGAATGGAAACGGTAGAGTTCAAATGAACTCCGGTATAGAGTTTCCCTCCCCACTCGCTGGGGAAATTAATTGAATGGAAACTCCATTAGGGTCAAGGACATCAAACGTGGTGTCTCCTTCTCCCCACTCGCTGGGGAAATTAATTGAATGGAAACTTAGCTCCTAAACCAAGACGTAGTTCTAGAATCACTCTCCCCACTCGCTGGGGAAATTAATTGAATGGAAACTTCTAAGTGATGTAATAATCCTTAGGAGAAATCTCAACTCCCCACTCGCTGGGGAAATTAATTGAATGGAAACATCTAAGGTATGCTTACCTACCTTAATCTCATTGAACGGCTCCCCACTCGCTGGGGAAATTAATTGAATGGAAACTGATTGATAAACATGTCTGTTTCCCCTAAGGTTTGAGTCTCCCCACTCGCTGGGGAAATTAATTGAATGGAAACTGAGGGAGTATGGGCTCGTTGGGTTGATGAAGAGATCTCCCCACTCGCTGGGGAAATTAATTGAATGGAAACACTCCATTGACTTTAGAGCCTCCAACCTTTACTCCTACCTCCCCACTCGCTGGGGAAATTAATTGAATGGAAACTTTTGCAAAGTTAGTATTTCCCGGCAATTAACTCGCGGACAGACCTCCCCACTCGCTGGGGAAATTAATTGAATGGAAACTGGCAACTTCTCTGGGTTCGTTGTTTTCGTAATTCCGCTCTAGTTTGGGCTCCCCACTCGCTGGGGAAATTAATTGAATGGAAACCATGCGATAACATGTATAAAGTTGATATTCCTATGGCTCTCCCCACTCGCTGGGGAAATTAATTGAATGGAAACGGTAAAGGTATCTCTCTCGCCATATAGAAATGAGTACTCCCCACTCGCTGGGGAAATTAATTGAATGGAAACATTTACCAGTTCCAGTCGGAAAACAATATAAAAAACTCCCCACTCGCTGGGGAAATTAATTGAATGGAAACAAAAAATACTGGTGCTGCATTAGGTGTTGTGGCATCTCTCCCCACTCGCTGGGGAAATTAATTGAATGGAAACCCAAAGATTTAATATATAGAGAAGTTAAAACCTTATCGTCTCCCCACTCGCTGGGGAAATTAATTGAATGGAAACATGAGGGCTTGGTCTACTCCACTGCGGTCTGGGTTGACTCCCCACTCGCTGGGGAAATTAATTGAATGGAAACGTATAAGTTTGTCACTGAACTAAATTATCGTTGTCTCCCCACTCGCTGGGGAAATTAATTGAATGGAAACCACACCGAATGAATCGTCGACAATCTCCCAGTATTTCACCTCCCCACTCGCTGGGGAAATTAATTGAATGGAAACGCCTCATGGCAGTTATGGACGTCGACATAAGGGATCTCCCCACTCGCTGGGGAAATTAATTGAATGGAAACTAATCTAAACTGGGTAAGTCACCCGTTCGAGCCCAGTTTTATCCATTTAATAATATCTACATAGCACTGCAATATCTCCAACCCAACTAATTTAGTGGAATGATATAAGCTATCAGAAAAGATACCAACAGACCATTGGTAAGTGTGAAATTCTCAATGTAATTTTCCTTTTTAGACTCTTTTGATCAACAAAAAAATCAGGCAGGCCACCGGCCCAAGTCTGGACAATAGCGAAAAATTGTCAGCATTAGACAAAAGCCAATTTTGTGTATTTGCATACAAAAAAAGGCCCACTAAGGCCAAAAAACATAAAAATTTAACTTTTAAACAACCCCCCAGGTAGGACTCGAACCTACGACTCTCGGTTTAGAAAACCGATGCTCTAATCCGGCTGAGCTACTGGAGGAGGATTAGGCGAAATGTGGACTAGGCTTAGATCCCCATTGCAGTTGAGATAGTGGTCAAACCTTAAACAGACATCCAAGCCACCAACTGCAAAATAGACCGCCCAAAAAACAATAATACATTAAGATGTCGTTTAAGACGACTAAACTTATGATATCAAAATTGTAACGGTGCTGGCAGCAACAGGCAAGCCGTCGGGCCAAACTTTTCCTTTACAACAGAGGTGCAAGTGTCTACAGAATAAATGTACACTAAAAACCAGATCCGAAGCGCATGGATTGAGATAGGGAGTTAATTAGCACTTCCGTAGTGAGCCGGCTTGCCTCCCTACTCAGGCATTCTGCAAACTCGAAACCGTCGCTGTTGTGATGACCATGTAGCCCCACAGCAACAACCAGGCTCAGACAGGACTCAAGTGGCATAGTCATGTTTATTCTCAAAAGGCAGGATGTTGACATTTCTACCATTCAACACCCTAAAACTGGCCAGCCAGTTCCAATTCTCAACTATCAGGGCCAAACCTTTCGGCTTATCCAAGTCTTCCCCGCCAAACAAGAGGAAGATGCCAAAGCCTTTTGGCGGGACTTAACCGATAACAGAGGCAAAGCTTGTGTACTGCTCGAAGAGCCAGATCGGTTTAGCGTCTGGGGAAAAATCCGCATAGAGCAGCTAAATGAAGAAGGGGCCGGCGGGGGAGTCACAGTGGCTCCATTTTTCGTGCAAGCCTGTCTTTTGCTGCTGCAAGCGCTTTACTTTGAAATAGAGGACTTATTGGGGGCTCGTCAAGCAGGGTCGTTCCAAAAAGAAATTACCAGCGTCTTTCAACAATGGAAATTTCCGCAGGCAGACTCAGCCAGTGCTGTCAACCAGCTATTGACTGTCGATCCGTTAGATAATGGCCAGATCCCCTCCTGGCAAGAGCATCACCTGAATACCTTACTGCAAGAACTGCATCGTTTGGGAAAGCAGTATTTTGGCAACGTCAGCTTTACAGTGCGAGTGATGGATGCCTTGCAAGATATGCCAGACTCAGAGCGCAAACAGTTTATCAGTTGGTTGAACCAAACTCCGCTGGGACGACTGTGGACGCCAGGTTAAAGAATAATTTACAAATTCGCTTGAGGCCGGTATATCCCACCCTTGAACCTAAACACACTTGTCAAAAATTCTGATCGCCAAACCGGCCTCAAAGCGAATGCCCAAAGCCCTCAACAAATGCTATTTATACCTGTTTAAATCCTTATGAGCAGCACATCAGACAAATCTACCTCGCCTCAACAATCATTTTTGTCAGCCCAGACGCTGGTGATCGCCGGCCTAGTTTGGGCTGTGCTGGCATTGCTGTTTTTTTTACTGTTTAGCGTTCCCGACGCCAGCGGTGAAAAACCTTTGTGGTACGTTATCGGTACCTATATTTTTGAGTGCGGCGCCCTTTTAGCAGCAGGACTTTTGTGTTTAAGAAACTGGCGCAGCCCCCAAATCGTTAGCGGACGCAATGTCTGGCTGGGTATTGGTTTGGGCGTTTTGTCCTATTTTGTTGGAAACTTGCTTTTTGGTTGCTGGGAGTTGGTGTGGGGTCTTGATCCCGATGTCTCCTTGGGTGATGTGTTCTACATCATCAGCTATTTGTTGCTGGCTTGGGGAATGATTTTAGCGGTGATTTCCAGGCGTTTGAATCTGGAGTTATGGCAGTGGGCTGTTTTGGTGGGTATCGCTGCCGGTGGCATTGCTTTGGCCGTTTGGGTGGCTACTCCGGCTCAAGAACCGGCTGCCAAACCTGCAACGGCAGTCGTTTCGACTCTGCAAGACAAAGCAAAACCGGCCCAACAAGCTAAAACTCCCGCCAAAGCCCCAACAGTTAAACCGGCCACAACTAAGCAACCGACAACCGCCAAAGCTGCCCAAAATGCACAACCAGCCGCAGAAGAAGAAATTACAGCCCCAGGCTGGGTATTGGGGATTGACAAGTTCCTCGAACCCTATGCCTACCCCGTTAACTTGTTCTACATTGTCGGCGATGTATTTTTGTTGATTATTGCCACAGCCTTGCTTTTAGCCTTTTGGGGTGGCCGGTTCTCTAATTCTTGGCGGATGATTGCGGCAGCGGCTTTTTCCTTGTACATCGCCGATATGTGGTTTAAATATGCCGAAACCCGCTTTCAAGGCGACTACCAAAGCGGCAGTCTTTTGGAGGTGTTTTTTGTATTCATGGGTGTTTTGTTTGGGATCGGAGCCGTTTTAGAGTACGATATCTCAACCCGATCTCGCCAAACAAGGCGCAAACGAGGGTAAGGCCAATCTAAAAAGCATAAAATAGAAATGATTTGTCCTGGCCTTAACTGGCCCGGACTTTAAAGTGTCTATCCCCCTGGCAAATGTTTCCACTCTGTTTTTGTTTTTCCTGCGTGGCGAGCGTGGCATGACTCCCAGAAAATTATCTGACTCTGACAAACGCGAGATTATTGACCTCTACCGGCAGCCTGGTGAAACAACCGTAACGCTGGCTTCCCGATACGGCGTGAGCAATTCAACGATCAGCCGTATCCTCAAAACCAGTTTTTCGGAAAAAGATTATGCTGTTTTGGTTCAGCAAAAACGGGATGCTCGTTTTTCGGGCCACAACCAGGAAGAGGGTTCTGCGGAGGTTGCTTCACCGGCACTCCCTGAACTAGAACCGGAACCGCTGCCCACTCTAAGCGCCTCGAAAGTACGGCGGCGTTCTTCTGTGACAACGCCCGCACAAGGCGTTTCATTGCCCGTTAAAGCCAGAGTTTCTGATGATGGCGATGATGCGGACTCAATCGTAGCGACAGGTTTGGTGGGAACTCAACTAGAATTGCTCGATCCGTCCTATTTCCAACCCTCGGAAATAGGCAAGGGGGATAGCTTTGCTCAAAATTCCTCACAAGCAGAGGAAGGCAGTGTACTTAATGAAATGCTGGCTTCTGACTTGCTCAACTCGGAAGATTTCTCTGATTTAGATGAGGATGAGGCCGGTCTTGACGAGGACGGCGATGAGGATGAGGATGATTTCAACGATGAGGATGAGGATGAGGATGATTATGATTTGCCCTCTCCTGCGGGCCGGTTTCGCGCCACCGGCCAAGTCCGCGTTTTACCTCTGGCCGAAGCTTCTCTGCCAAAAACTTGTTATTTAGTGGTAGACCGGGCCGCCGAGTTGATTGTTCGGCCTTTACGCGATTTTGGCGATCTCGGTCAAATTCCGCCGGCTGAAGTGCTGCAAAAAACTTTGCCGGTTTTTGATAACCATCGCGTTGCTCGCCGCTTTTCTAACCGCAGTCAGCGGGTGATTAAAGTTCCCGATGGCCGGATGCTTCAAAAAACTAGCTCTTATCTTTATGCCAAAGGCATTACTAGGCTTTTGATAGATGGCCAGGTTTATTCTCTTTAGTTGTTTTTTGGTTTAATTTATTTCCCCATCTTTGGGGATTTTTTTTGGGAATTTGTACTTGACAATTTTAGCGAAATATGGTAATTGATCGAGCCGATTTTGATGGGATCTTTTTGTGTGGAAGGGTTTTTTTTTAACCGCATCCTATAGGCAGGCAGGATGCCTGCCCCACTACAGATAAATGCAGATGTAGAGACGTAAGGCGCGGAACGTCTGTATTTATTTTTTAAACCGGATAGGGTATCAAGTTTTATTCTGACTGGTTTAAAAGCAGTTGGGCAAAGGCTCCAGCGAGCAAACCGGCACCGGCACTGAAGGCTAAAACTACCCCCACCGGCATCTGGATCGATTGCCAGCTTAAGAATTTTAAAGAAACTCCTGTGGCATTTTGGACGGAGAGGATGGCAACCCCCACCAGCCAAAGGGCCACAATAACAGAAGTTATCAGCGGAAAAATCGGTTTCATAAAATCAGGTTGTAGGTGTTTATAGAAACCGGGTTTCTTAAAAAAACCCAGTTTCTAAAAATGATGACAAAATTTAAACAGCAGCCGGTGCAAGCTCATTAATGACGCGCTGCATATATTCAGCCACTTTTGCTTCTTTTTCCGGCGAGTTGGTTTCCATATAAACACGCATTAGCGGTTCAGTTCCCGACGGACGCAATAATACCCAGCTTCCCTCTTCTAAATAAAGTTTAATGCCATCTTTGCGGCCTAATTCTTTAACACCAATTCCGGCAATTTCTTTAGGCGGATTTTTGGTAAAGGAGTCGAGGACGGCTGCTTTGTGGGCATCTTCTAAATGCAGATCCAGGCGTTTGTTATATAAAGGCCCACCGGCTTCGCTGATCGCTTCTTCTACTAATTGAGAAAGCGGTTTTCCTTCATAGGCAATTGCTTCTGCTACTAGCATATCGGCTAAAATTCCATCTTTTTCTGGAATATGCCCAATCACACTTAAACCGCCTGATTCTTCACCACCAATTAAAACGGCTGTTTCGCGCATTTTTTCGCCGACATATTTAAAACCAACGGCGGTTTCATAAAGAGGTAATCCGTAGGTGGCGGCGAGATTATCTAACAGGTGAGTTGTGGCAACAGTACGGACAATTGCACCGTTTTTGCCTTTGTTTTTGACGAGGTGGCGGGCAAGTAATAGCAAAATTGTATTGGGGGTTAAAACATTACCCAATTCATCGACTACGCCAAACCGGTCACTGTCGCCGTCGGTGGCTAATCCTAAGTCGGCTGCATCTTTTTTCACGGCTTCAACTAATCCTACCAATTGCTCGCCTTTTGGTTCTGGCATTCCGCCGCCAAAAAGCACATCGCGGTGGGTGTTAAAGCTTTCTGTTTCGCAGCCACAATGCTCTAATACTGTGTCAAGATAGCCGCGTGAGGTGGAGTAAAGGGCATCATATTTGACTTTAAGCTGGGCGCTGCGGATGCGTTCTACGTCAATGATCGTATAGAGAAATTTTAGATAGTCGGGTTTGGGGTCGAAGCTGCTGATTTTGCTGGAGTTTTTGCCGGTTGGTGGGGCGTCGGAGGAGGTTTCTATCTTACCCACGATGGCGTCGGTGATTTCTTTGGTGGCTGGGCCGGCATAATCGGGTATATATTTGATGCCACAGTAGGGCGCTGGGTTGTGGGAAGCTGTGAACATCAGGGCGCCGGCGGAGTTGAGGTGTTTGGCGTTGTAGGCGATCACCGGCGTCGGGCAATCTCTGTCTACTATCTTGACATTCCAGCCGTTATCTGCTAAAACTTCGGCGGCGGTACGGGCAAATTGGTCGGCTAAAAAACGGGTGTCATAGCTGACTAATACGGGCCGGTCTTTTGTGTAGGCGGTTTCTAAGTAGCTGGCGATGGCGCGTGTTACTTTGCATACGTTAGCAAAAGTAAAATCGTTGGCGATGAGCCCGCGCCAGCCGTCGGTTCCAAAGACAATTTTTCCTGTGTTGACTGCACTCATCTGTTGCCACTCCCTTTGTTTTGTTTTAATACTACCTGATGGTTGTAATTTGAGGGCGTTGGTTTTGAAATGTTTGGAAAAAAGTTTTTTGGGACTATCGGTTTGGCTGTCCAGTCAGGTGTGTTTGCGCTGACTGGTTTGGTATAATTTATTGCTGCCGGTTATTTACATTCTTGTTGGCGACACGTTACCATGATGGCGCGAATTGTGGCTTGGGAGTTATATTTATTGGTTTCGTGATAGTCTCCGCCTACTTTTGGATAAACGCCGGCTAGGGTTCCGTTGTTGGCATTTCCCAGGAGAAACATTAGGTTTTTTGGTTGGTTGGCAAAGTTAACTATTTCTCGGCCTTCGTTGTCTATGTTATAGGATAATTTTGGTTTTCCATAAACTTTTTCGGCTTCTTTAATTAGGGTTCCTGCGCTAATGTTTTTTTCTGTTTTGTAGCCTGGATTTTCTGTTAATAAAAGCGTGATGGTGTCGTTGTCTTTGAGGGGTTGGCCGGCTGGGTATAAAATATAATATTGTATTTTTCCGCCTTGGCTAACTTCTATGGCGTCAAAGTCTACGATGTAGGGCGATTTTGTTTGAAATTTAGCCATAGATCCCAAATAGGTTTTGAGTTCTTTTAGCGTCATTCCAAGTTTGGCTGCGCCTATGCTTTTTGGGGTTATAGGGTTGTTTTGCAGGGTTGGCGGGTTGGGGGGACTGTTGGGTGGTTTGGGGGTTGTTTGACTGAGGATGCTTTCTGGTGGCGGTGGGGGTGGTGTTTGGGTGGTGGCTTGGTTGCAGCCGGTGAGGGTAATTAGAGTTACGATTAAAGGTAGTAGCTTTTTCATGGTTTTTTTTTGGGTGATTTAAAGGCTTAATGCAATTTGATAAATTTGTCGTTTGGGTAAGTTGATTTGTTCCGATAAATATTTGCTTGCTTGTGAACGCGACATTCCTTGATTAAGCAAGGTTTCTAATTCGGATTTTATAGTATCTTCTGATATTATTGTTTCTTCTTCTTCCCTTCCAGAAATCACTACGGTGTATTCGCCTTTTGGGTTTGTTTCTGTTTGATAATAGGCTATGGCTTCGGCAATAGTTCCGCGCCAAAATTCCTCAAACATTTTTGTTAGTTCTCTGGCTAAAACAATTGGGCGTTCTGGTTCTAAAACTGTGGTTAAGTCTTGTAGGGTTTGTTGTAATCGGTGGGGTGCTTCGTATAAAATTATAGTCCGGGGTTCTGTTTTTAAAACTTGAAGTCGTGCTTGCCGGTCTTTGGTTTTTGTTGGTAAGAATCCTTCAAAAATAAATCGGTCTGCGGGCAATCCTGAAACGCACAAAGCGGTAATTGCTGCGGTAGAACCGGGAATTGGAATAACATTTAGTTCGGCTTCTATACAAGCTTTCACAAGTTCATAACCTGGATCGGAAATTGCCGGCATTCCTGCATCTGTAACTAAGGCTATTGTTTTGTCGCGTTGGAGAATTTCTAATAGTTCTGGTATGCGTTCGTGGCGGTTGTGTTCGTGATAGCTGATTTGGGGTGTGGTAATTTGAAAGTGTTGTAAAAGTTTGCCGGTGTGTCTGGTGTCTTCGGCTGCTATTAAATCGACGTTTTGTAAAATTCGGACGGCGCGAAACGTCATGTCTTCTAAGTTTCCTATGGGTGTTCCTACAATATAAAGTGTGTTAGGTTTTAAGGGGTTTTGGGTCATTTATCATTTTTTTATGGTTTGGGTTATTACATTATAGCACAAATTTATGGGATTTTTAAACCGCAGATGAACGCAGATGAACGCAGATAGGTTTTTTGTTTTAAGGAGGGTTAGGAAGAAAAAGGGGGCGAAAATATTAGGTAAATTTAAAGGATGAGGATAGAGGGATGAAGCGAGGGATTTTTGCAGGGTTGGTTACTTTGGATTTTGTTTATTTAACGGCGGATTTTTTATCAGCAAATCAGAAGGTGGTGGCGCTTGATTCAACGGTGGCGGCTGGGGGGCCGGCTACTAATGCGGCGGTTACTTTTTCTTTTTTGGGAAATGAATCTATTTTGTTAGGTGGGGTGGGGAAACATCCTATTACTCAATTGATTTTGGCTGATTTAAAGTCTTGTGGTGTGGAGTTGATTGATTTAGATTCGCAACGATTGGAAAGTCCGCCGGTTTCTTCTATTATTGTAACTCAATCTACGGGGGAAAGGGCTGTTATTTCAATTAATGCTACGAAATCTCAAGTGAATGGGTTAAGTATTGAGGCTGAGATTTTAAATAATATTGATATAGTTTTGGTGGATGGTCATCAATTAGAGGTAGGCGAAAAAATTGCTGGCTTTGCTAAAAATAAAAATTTGCCGGTTGTGCTTGATGGGGGTAGTTGGAAACCTGGTTTGGAGAAGCTTTTGCCTTTGGTAAATTATGCCGTTTGTTCGGAAAATTTTTATCCGCCTGGATGCAAAAATGTGAAAGATGTGTTTGCTTATTTGGCGGGGGTTGGTATTTTGAATATTGCTGTGACGCGGGGTGAAAAATCAATTTTGTATCACACAGCAAAGGGGAAAGGTGAGGTGTGTGTACCGTCTATTAATGCTGTGGTTGATACTCTTGGGGCGGGTGATATTTTTCATGGTGCTTTTTGCTATTATATTTTGCAGGAAGGTTTTATCGAGGCGCTGGAGTCGGCGGCAAAAATTGCAGCCTATTCTTGTCAGTTTTTTGGGACACGCCGGTGGATGGATGAGTAAAATTTGATAAACAAGCTAAAGGTAGTAGCGCCGGCGTTAACAAAATGTCACAATAGAAGTAAAGGTCAAACGCGAAAAACAATAACCCATGAGTGCTGACGTATTGGTTGAGAAGAAAAAGTTAGAGAATCCCCCCTTGGAAATTCATCAGATCGGGGATCGGGTGTTGCGGATGAATGCCAAGCGCATCGCTAAGGTAGATGCGGAAATTAGGCAGTTGGTTCGAGAAATGCTACAAACGATGTATAGCGCTGACGGTATTGGTTTGGCGGCGCCGCAAGTGGGTATTCACAAACAATTAATTGTTATAGACTGCGATCCAGAAAATGCGGCAAACCGGCCTCTGATTTTGATTAATCCGGCGATTAAACAAATCAGCAAGGAGTTGTGTTCTTATCAGGAAGGCTGTTTGAGTGTTCCTGGGGTTTATATGGATGTGCTTCGTCCCGACGTAATTGAGGTTTCTTATAAAGATGAATTAGGCCGGCCTCAAACTTTGAAAGCTAGTGGTTTATTATCTCGCGCTATTCAGCATGAAATGGATCACTTGAATGGTGTTTTGTTTGTGGATCGTGTGGAAAATCAGCTTGCTTTAACTGAAGAATTACGCAAGCGTGGTTTTTCTCACCGCGATGTTAAAATTATTTCTTAAAATTTGATAAAGGGTTGGGTTGAAAAACCCAATCTTTTATCAAGTTGGGATTTCGGGGGCTTGGTTTTTATTGCATCAACTCTACAGGAATTTGTACCTCGCTGCGCTTCATTGGTTCGGGTGTCATGGGAGAGTTATAAAGTAGCCGTCGCGGTGGGCCTACTATGTTATATTCGGGGTGTTGATGCAGCCAATTTTGCAATTCTTGCAGAGTGCTTTGATAGTTTTCCCAACTGTAAGCGCCTTGAATTCCGGCACTAATTACAGTCATGGCTGGATAGTCTGTAACTTTTACATTGGGGTCAATTGTTTGAGGGTTAATGTTTGAATTTGGATAAAGAAAGGAAACTTCAACGGCTGTCTTTTGTTCTAAATAACGGGCTTCTACCGGCGTGGTCATGGCAATTTGATTGCTGCTAATATGTTGGTAGAGGGGGTCAAAAGCGGCTCTTGTTGCATATTGCGGCTGGCCGGTGTGTGTATAGGTGACAGCGCGATATTCAGGGTAAAACTTTAATTCAATGATGCCATCTTCTGTAGGTGGCGGAAATCCAATCGGTAAACCGGCCGGCATAATGTTATGGGGTAGAGGTGAGTAGGGAAGACGGAATTACTGAAATTACGCCTTAGTTATTATTTAATACCATACTTAAGGAACAAACAGGCCGGTGCTAAATTCGATAAAATCACTTATGAATCACAAAAGCGAGAATTTAAAATCTATGAAAACGCTTAGCTGGTTGACTGGCAAATTTCCAAAAAAAACGCAGTCATGGCTGATGAAAACGCTATTGCTGGGAATGGTTGCGGGAGGAGGTATTTTTGGGGCTGGAATGCCGGCTTTTGCAGCAGATACTTTAATTGTGAAGTTAGGGCCATTTCAACATCAAGTGCCGGTGGAAGATATCGAACGTTATGCGGAAAGTGGCGAAGTTTCTGAAAGCCTTAAACCTTTTGCCTATATGTTGACACCGGATGTGAAGAGAGCTTTATCAGAACGTTTGGAAGTTAACCGAGAAGAAGCCGATAAAAAGCTGCAAGAATTGTTTAACTCTCCCTCTGGTGAGCGAATTGAACAAGCGGTTAAAATTGCCTTACCTGGAACAAGTTTAGAACAACTACAAGGTGCCGTTTTGCTGGCTGCGGAAATGGCAAACCAAGTCAGTGTTCCCACTGTTTTACGAGCTTTACCAATGGAAACTGTTACGCTTGATGCGAGTGCTTTGGTGATGGTTATTTCAAAAATTAATTTGCCTGATTTAAGCACTCCCTAAGAAAGTTTTATGGCTCGTCTGGTAGTGTTATCAACCTCTAGTTAAAAGTCCCCTGTGGGGACTTTTTTTATGAGGAGTTATAAACTTGGGGTTACGCCAGTTTCGGCAAGGGTTGTTTTTTGGATAACTTCTGTATAACCCATGCCTTCAGCAATTTGCCGGAAAATTGAAATTTGATCTTGAAATTCCATTCCTTCAATTTGCTGCAAAATGTTATTAATTCCTTCGGATGCTTGATAATTATCTGGAATATCTACAACGGTATCGCCCATACCTTGCGCCCAAGCATACCACACCACTAATTGATTATTTGCACTCAGCGCTCCATAAGCACGAGAATATTCTGTAGGTTCGCGGTTGACAATGGCTCGCATGACGTTTAATTGCTCATCGTCGGACAGTTCGTAAAAATCTCCTAGCAAAATTGGGGCGATTTCTGGCTGCGCTGCCTGGGGTGCAGCGGGGGTGATAGAATCTCCCATTTGTTCATAGATATAATAAAGCAAAGCCAGTTTATCATCGGTGTTGAGAGCTTGAAAATTTTTAACGAATTCTTGAGAATCGCTGCTCAAAACATGAGACGCTCTGGGGCTGTGAGATCCCTGCATAAATTAACTCCGTAATTTGCTTTGGTTGTATTTTATACTTTCTTCATTTAATGGTTATTTCTTAATGCTTGAATCTTCCATAAGACAGATTTAACTTTTATTTTTCCAAACCTCTATCGATGGTGCATATTTCTCAAGATAGATAAGGAGGAGTTTTAATTTGATATTAACTCTTCCGGCTTAAGAGCCAACTCTCCTCAAACATAAAAAATGAAATATTTCCTATCTTTTTAATTATTTTCCCCCTTTCGTCAAGCCGGTAAAAGCCCCTTGAATTTTCTCAATAACGGGGTTAATTTTATTTTTTGAAGGGTTAACCCCTAAAATCTAAAATTCTTAAAGCCGGCTCTCAGTCTACAGCTTTGGCATAAAATAAGCTTGGTTGCTACACTTTAAGTAACTTGCGCCGACTATAAGAGGTTTCAGTATGGAAACAATTGTTGCAATTCTTGTCCCGATTATTGGTATAGCCTTTGGTTTAGGCGTGCGATCTGTCAAAATAGTTAGCGAAGAAAACCAAGCACTTGTAGAACGATTGGGCAAATTTCACACAAAACTTAATGCCGGTCTTAATTTCGTTAATCCCCTCATTGACCGCGTAGTTTTAGAAGATACTCTCAGCGAACGAGTATTAGATATTCTTCCCCATCAAGCCATTACTAAAGACAATGTTTCTTTGACAGTCGATGCCGTAGTTTATTGGCGAGTTATTGAATTACAACTGGCTTATTATAAAGTCGAAAACATTGAAGAAGCTTTAATTAATTTAGTTGTTACTACCATGCGCTCACAAATTGGCGTAATGGAATTAGAAACCACTTTTTCTTCACGAGAAGATATTAATAAACAACTCTTAAAAAAACTCGATGACGAAACCGAACGCTGGGGAGTAAAGGTGATGAGAGTTGAAGTAAAAGATATTAAACCGGCACCAATGGTTTTAGAAGCATTGGAAATGGAAAAAGCCGCCGAAAGTCGAAAACGAGCAGCAATTTTAGAAGCAGAAGGAACCGTAGAAGCGATGAAAAAACTCGCTGATGCACTGCGAACTCATCCCAGTAGTCGGGAAGTTTTGCAATATTTGGTAGCCCAAAGATATGTGGATGCAAGTGAAAGATTAAGCGAAAGTCCGAATACAAAAATAGTTTATATGAGTCCTGAACCGATGGGAAAAACCTTTGGAGAACTGCTACAAAATGGCGGTATGGATGGGGGACAAACCCCACCTCCCCCGGCACCGCCCAATATCAACTCACCAAACCAACCCAACCCAAATGGCAGTTCCAGCTAATCATTTATTCTTCGCAAAAACTCGCCGATCAGCAGTTACCAATCAGCGAAATATTGCATCAGCAACCCGCACCACATCCCGCATTTGCTGCACATCATGTACTCGCACAATATCCGCACCAAAACAAACCGCAGCACTACAAGCAGCAGCAGTACCCCAAACGCGATCTTTCGGGTTCGGTTTATTTAAAATATGACCGATAAAACTTTTCCGAGAAGGGCCGGCCAAAATTGGACAACCCAACCCAGCAAAATCGCCAAGCCGGCGAATTAACTCTATATTTTGGCTGTAATTTTTAGCAAAGCCAATCCCCGGATCTAAAATAATATGAGAACGAGGAACACCGGCATCAAAAGCCGCCCCTATTCTTTGCGCTAAAAACTCGTAAATTTCCCCGATTAAATCTTGATAATCGGTTAATTTCTGCATTGTTTGTGGCGTTCCCCGGATGTGCATTAAAATAATCGGAACCCCCAACGCCGCAACAGTTGACAACATTTTCTCATCAAAAGTTGCCCCCGAAATATCATTAACAATATCCGCACCACTCTCTATCGCAGCCTTAGCAACTTCTGAGCGTGTTGTATCCACAGAAATCGGCACATCAAAACCGCTATTGCGTATCGCTTTAATCACCGGCAAAACGCGATTCAATTCTTCAACCAGAGAAACTTCTTCCGAACCCGGACGAGTTGATTGTCCACCAATATCGAGAATATCCGCACCGCTATTTATAAGTTCTTCTGCTTGAGTCAATGCTGTTTCTAAAGAATTAAAATCACCTCCATCACTAAAACTGTCAGGCGTGACATTGAGGACACCCATAATATAAGTTTGTTCGCCCCAATTAAACATCTTGTTGCGAACTCGTAATTTTTTTGTGTCCTCTGTCTCACCCATAACTCGTCACCTATTTATAATTAACAATTCGCCCAAAACTGGCCGGTTCTAAACTCGCACCGCCCACCAAGACACCATCAATTTCTGGCTGAGCCATGATTTCATCAATGTTATCAGGTTTAACCGATCCACCGTATTGAATGGAAACGTTAGAATTGCTAAGTTTACTGCGAATTAAACCTATTACACGATTAGCTTCTTTTGACTCACAAGTTTCGCCGGTACCAATAGCCCAAATTGGCTCATAAGCGATGACAAGATTTTGCTGATTTACCTCTACGAGGTCTTTTTCTAACTGACTGAAAATATGCGCTTCGGTTTCACCATTATCGCGTTGTTGTTTGGTTTCGCCAACGCACAAAATAGGAGTTAGGCCGTGTTTTTGAGCAGCTTTGAGGCGCTTATTTACAGTTTCGTCAGTTTCGCCAAAATATTGCCGGCGTTCGCTATGTCCAATTACAACATAACGCACCCCAATTTCTAGCAACATAGGGCCAGAAATTTCCCCAGTGAAAGCCCCTGCATCTTCCCAGTGGACGTTTTGGGCACCCAGCATAATACGAGAACCGTGCATACTCCCACTGAGAGTGCTAAGGTCGGTAAAAGGAGCGCAGAGCACGATTTCCCTATTCTCTGGGGTATCGTTGATTTGGGGTAGAAACCCTTGCAAAAACGACCGCGTTTCTGCCTGAGTTTTGTACATTTTCCAATTGCCGGCTAGAACGATTTTCCTCACAGTTGTACTACAGGCATTTTGCCTGTTATATGAACTACAAAAATTGCACCCTTTAGTTTAAGGCTTTTTGCGGCACAAATCGATACCCAGATTTTTGATTCCAACTTAGATGGGTATTTCTTGATTTTTGTCAAGATAAAAATCCATCTTTTTTTAAACTCTTGAGGGGTCTTACCCTACTACAGGATTTCGGCGTAACGGTTGAAAATTGTAGTAATTAATCAATACTTTTCCTGATTGGGGGATGGGCTCAGGTATTGGAATACGGGTTATATCTCTACCGGCTAAGTTTTTATGACACAGCCAAATTTTCGAGAACAGGCTTTGCAAGGCGATGCTAAGGCAATTTCTATATTGTTGAATTTTCAGCTACAAATTCACGGTCTAACAGCAGAAGCTAATGTTAAGGATGGTTGTTTGCATATTTTTCTGACATCACCGGCAACTGTCCCAGATCGGCAAAATTGTTTAGAATTTATCCGCCAAGAAATTACCGACTTAGAACCGCAGTCTATTGAACGGGTCAAGGTTTACGGATATTTAAAAGGCAAAAAAGAGCCGGTTTGGTGTCAAGAGTTTGGTTTAAAATTTGGCGCTTATTCGATGTTAATTGCCTCGCAAGCGCAGGATAATAATTCGCGGTTGAGTTTACCGGCATCCCAAGAAGAAGAAACTCCACCACTTAGCAAACAATTTCAACGCTGGCCTTTTGTTGTCGCCGGAATTCTTATTTCTATTTTAGTGATTTCTGGCTTGGTTTTTGTTGGGGAAAAGTTTTTGCAGCAACAAAGCGGAAATTTTGAGAAAATTCAAAAGTAGGTTGGGTTAATTAACCCAACATCCAGCGCTTAATTTACGGTTACAAACGGTCTAGGTAGGTTGTTAAATCAGAGATTTGCTGAAAATCTCAAAGCGCTTCTCCATTTCCTAAAACTGGCATCCGATCTTGCTACAATAGTTGCAGCAAAATTAACGCTTATTTAGGTTCAGGCAAATGGACAATGAATTGACTGCCTTTTCCTAATTCGCTAGTGACAGTAACCGTACCGCGATGAGCTTGTATAATTGCTTGAACAATTGCTAATCCTAATCCAGTTCCGCCTGTTTTACGAGAGCGATCCCCATCAACCCGATAAAAACGTTCAAAAATGCGAAATAACTCAGTAGATGCAATCCCAATTCCCGTGTCTTTAACCGTAATCACAGCAGAGCGATCACGGCTTTGCAAAGTAATGTCAATACATCCTCCAGAAGGAGTGTAGTGAATTGCATTTGCAATTAAATTAGATACTGCTCGATATAGCTGCTGCTCATTTCCTAAAACATAAATTGAATCAACAGGAACCTCACTAAATAACTTAATTTCTGCTGCAACAGCAAGTTCTAAAAATTCCTCTGATAAATCATTGATCAAATCATTTAAACAACATAAGTGGAACTGTTCGGAAAATGTATTTTGTTCCAAATTGCTCAGTAATAACAAATCATTGACTAAGTAACTTAAACGCCGTCCTTGCCGCTCAACTGTATTTAACATCGCATAGATATTTTGGGAATTAGACAACGGTACACGCAATACAGCTTCTACCGTTGCCAAAAGACTAGCAAGAGGAGAGCGGAGCTCGTGAGCAGCATCCGCAGTAAATTGTTGTTGTCGCTGGTAAGACAAATAGATTGGTTTCATTGCCAACCCTGAGAGCCACCAACTAGAGAGAGCCACCACAAACAAAGCAAGGGGAAAACCAACCATCAGAATCCAGAGAATTCGCTGATTTTCAGCATCAAACGGTGCAAGAGTTCGCCCAACTTGCAAATATCCCCAAGAGGGATGAACATTCGAGTCATAGAATCGCTGATGTACACTCGCACTGTGCAGAATCGTCGTGAATTGGTGATAGCGAATTCCGTCAGCAGTGCGAAATGTTTGCCAAAGCTCTCTGTTTAAAGTGTTAGGAAGAGAGGGAGGTTGATTCGGGGAAAAAGCAAGGAGTTTGCCGCGATAATCAAACAGACGAATATAGTAGGTGCTGCGATCACTAATGCCAATCGTGTGACGCTCAATAAGCGTTGAATTGCTGTTGCAGGGTTGCTCAGCCAGGCAAAGTTCAGGAAAAACCTGTTGCAAAACAGGCGTTGGATCGCCAGAAGCAGGCAACATAGGTTCGAGACTATCATGCAGCGTTCCAGCAATTGACTCAATTTCTCGCTCTAGCGCTGTCCAGTTTGACTGCACCAAAGAACGATACATTCCAAACCCAGACAAACTCAAAATTACACCCATCACAGAGGCATACCAGAGGGCTAAACGAACCCGGCTGCGGCGAAACAGTTGATGACTGTTCATTGTTGCAATTTTCATACAGATGTATTGAAACGATAACCCTGACCAGGAATCGTCTCAATAGGGCAGGTACATCCATAGCTGGCGAGTTTCCGCCGCAACAATCGCATCTGAGCAGCGACAACATTACTAATAGGTTCTTCTTCTAAATCCCACAATTGATGTCGAATTTTGCTGCCTGCAATAATCCGATCAGGATTTTGCATCAAATAGGTAAGAATCTGAAATTCCTTAACAGTTAATGGGATGGTTTGAGGTGGTTGAGTATTGGTAACAGACAAAGCATTATTGGCATAATCGACACTAAAAAAACCAACTTGAAGATTTTGGGGTTGAAACTGGGGCGAGCGCCGCTGAAGAGCCCGCAGTCGTGCTAGCAATTCTTCCATCACAAAAGGCTTCACCAAATAATCATCCGCCCCAGCATCTAACCCTTTGACTCGGTTTTCGGGTTGCCCCAGCGCAGTAAGCATCAGCACAGGTAAAGTTTTTTGGTGCAATCTCAGTTTTTGGCATAGCTGCAAACCTGACATCTCAGGAAGCAGCCAATCAACAATAGCCACCGTATAGTCTGTCCACTGACTTTCCAGACAATGCCATGCCTGAGAGCCGTCAAGCACCCAGTCTACGACATATTTTTCACTAACCAGAACTTGCTTAATTGCCAGCCCTAGATCCGCTTCATCTTCCACCAACAAAACACGCATTGTCTTTTGAGATAAACCACGAGCTTGATTTTATCTAAGCCTTCATCATTTCACCTGATTTTCACCGGCCCTTTGTTAAACTGTGGTGAATTTTGTTGAAATTTCCCGTGTTGTGAGGAGAGATTATGAAGCCTTTGTCCCTGATTGGTTGTGTGCTTGCTGCTGGTTTGGTGGTTGCTACCCCCACTGTTACCTATGCTCATGTAGGACATGGTGATGAATTCCAGGCAGAGGGAGGAATTAACCGCGTGCCGGTCAACTCTCAAACCGACCAACTTATGGGGATTATGGTGACGCCGATTAAGCCAGCTACAGATGGTAGCACTGCGATTCTAGTTCCCGCCACAGCACTGGTGGATGCCGATGGTAAACAGTTAGTCTTTGTCCAGTATGAAAATTTTTATGAGCCGGTTCCTATTACCACCGGCACAACCAAAGGCGAACTAATTGAAGTAACTAACGGGTTATCAGTTGGTGAAAAACTCGTCACTCAAGGCGGTTTATCTTTGTATGCAGAGTCGCGTAAAACTCAAACAGCCACAGCATCACCTAGCCCCGTTGCTTCTAAACCTGCTACAACCACTACGGATACTGCCCATGCACAGGCAGATGCACAGGGTATCCCCCACAGCCATGATAAGGCCGGAAATTTAGTCGCTTCAGCGGAAGCTACTCAACAGCCCGGTAATTTTCCGAGCGGGCTTTTAATCGCTCTAGGAGGGGGAATCGCTTTACTGGTTGGAGGGTTAGCCGTGATAGCCGATGGTCGTAAAAAAAAGAATTCCTTGTCTAACAAAGAAGAAAACTTATAACCTAAGATGCTGAAATCCCTTCTCAATCAAACCCTCAAAACTTCGATTGTTCAGCGATGGCTCATTGTTGTGGGTGCCATTTTAGTGACCATCTGGGGCATATTCACCATCACCCAAATGCCGTTAGATGTATTTCCCGAATTTGCACCGCCTCAAGTCGATATTCATACCGAAGCATCAGGACTTGCTCCCGAAGAAGTTGAGGCGCAAATTACAGTTCCCATTGAAACGGCGGTCAATGGCTTACCTGGTGTGACGCTCGTGCGATCATCCTCTAAGGTTGGCCTATCGATGGTACAGGTAGTTTTCGATGAGGATGCCGATATTTACAAAGCGCGACAATCGGTTACAGAACGACTCCAACAGATCACAAATCAGTTACCCGAAGGCGCACACCCCCCAGAAATTTCGCCGCTCGTATCGCCGTTAGGAACGATTTTACAATATGCTTTCACCCTCAATGGGAAAGGGCAAACTTCCCTAATGGACTTGCGCCGGCTGGTCGAAACAAGCCTCAGCAATCAAGTTCTCTCGGTACCAGGCGTTTCTCAAGTCACCATCTACGGGGGAGATGAACGACAGGAACAAGTGCTGATTGATCCGGCAAAGTTGCGAGCGCTGAACGTTTCTCTCACCCAAGTCACCGACGCAGCCAAAGGTGCAAACTCCAATGCACCGGCAGGCTTTCTGATTGGTGGAGGTCAAGAGCTACTAATTCGTGGGATGGGACAGGTGCGATCAATTGAAGATTTGCGCCAGTCTGTCGTGAAGGTTGAGAACGGCAAACCGATTTTGCTGCAAGATGTGGCAGAGGTCAAAACCGGCTCAGCCCTCAAGCGGGGAGATGCCAGCTTTAATGGTCAGCCTGCGGTGGTTTTGATGATTAACAAGCAGCCCGATGTGGATACACCCACCGTCACCAGAGCCGTTGAAGAAGTTATGCGATCTTTGCAAAAAACCTTCCCAGCGGATGTGCAGAGGTTGCTGACCTTCCGTCAAGCCAATTTTATTGATACTGCCATTCGCAATGTCGGCAGTTCTCTGCTCGAAGGCATTGTAATTGTCTCAGTCGTTATGCTGCTGTTCTTAATGAACTGGCGTACTGCCCTGATTACCTTAAGTGCGATTCCCTTATCGCTGTTGATTGGGGTGATGCTGATGAAAGCCTTTGGACTCGGCATCAATACCATGACCTTGGGAGGTTTGGTCGTGGCATTGGGGGGCTTTGTCGATGATTCAATCGTTTATATGGAGAACTGCTACCGCAAACTTAGAGAAAATCAGGCCCAAGGGCATCCGATTCCGCCGTTTAAAGTCGTGTTTGATGCTTTTGTAGAGGTTCGATTGGCGGTTGTCTTTTCAACGGTGATCATTATTGTGGTGTTTGCGCCGATCTTCAGCTTGACCGGCGTGGAAGGAAATATTTTTGCCCCGATGGGCTGGGCTTATTTGCTTTCGATAGCGGCTTCTCTTTTTGTAGCAATGACTCTCACTCCGGCAATGTGTGCGATTCTGCTGGCAAATCGTCCTCTACCCCTGGAAAATACGTTTGTTTCTCGCTTAGCACAACGGCTTTATCGTCCGTTGCTCGACCTGTCGCTGCGAGCACCGCAAATCATTTTGGGTGTTGCACTAGCGTCTCTGGTTGCGGCGTTTGCAATCGTTCCTTCGCTGGGACGGGTTTTTCTGCCTGAATTTCAGGAGAAATCAATGGTTAACTCGATGGTTTTGTTTCCTGGTGTTTCACTGGATATGACAAACCGGGCTGGTATGGCATTGTCTAACTCGCTTAAAGATAATCCGCTTTTTGAGTGGGTGCAAGTCCGATCCGGACGTTCTCCTGGTGATGCTGATGGGGCCGGTGTCAATATGGCGCACGTCGATGTAGAACTGAGTGACCTGGCCATGAAAGACCGGGAAGCCAGCATTAAGCAACTGCGGGAATCGTTCAACAAACTGCCGGGGGTGGCATCTAATATTGGTGGGTTTATTTCACACCGCATGGATGAAGTGCTGTCTGGGGTGAGAAGTGCTATCGCGGTGAAAATCTTTGGCCCTGATCTCGCTGAACTGCGTCGCATTGGCGAACAGGTGCGTGATGTGATCAAACCGATTGCTGGGGTGGTTGATTTGCAGCTTGAACCTCAATTACCGATTCGTCAGGTACAAATTCAATACCAACGCTCAGCAGCGGCTCGGTACGGCTTGAGTATGGAGGCAATTTCAGAGATTGTTGAAACAGCGCTTAATGGTCGTGTTGTGTCGCAAGTGCCTGAGAATCAACAACTGATTAATATTGTGGTGGGCTTACCAGAATCGGCTCGCAATAATTTAGATGCGATTCGTGGGATTCCGATCTCTACACCAACGGGCCAAGTGATACCCCTGAGTACCGTCGCCAAAGTAGAGTACGGCATGGGCCCCAATGTTGTGAACAGAGAAGATGTTTCGCGGCTGATAGTTGTTTCAGCAAACGTAGCAGAACGTGATCTCGGTAGTGTGGTGGGCGATATTCAATCCCAGATTCAGAAAAATGTCCAATTGCCCAATGGTTACTTTATCCAGTACGGCGGACAATTTGAGGCTGAGCAAAATGCCGCTAATAATCTGTTAATTTTTAGTATTCTGGCAGCAGTTGTAATTGCGGTGTTGATGTTTTTCTCGGTTCAGTCTTTGCCTGCCACAATCGCTATTATGCTCAACTTACCACTTGCATTAGTTGGGGGTATTGTTTCGATTCTTTTTAGTGGGGGTGTGATGTCTGTTGCGTCCTTAGTTGGTTTTATTACTCTGTTTGGGGTTGCCGTTCGTAATGGTTTGTTGCTGGTAGATAACTACAACAACAAGTTTGCTCAGGGAATGCCTATTAAAGATGTGATTGTGAAAGGCTCACTAGAACGAATTGATGCGATTTTGATGACGGCACTCACCTCTGCTTTGGGAACTTTGCCGCTAGTGCTGGCAGGCGGTTCTGGTAACGAAATTCTGCAACCGTTGGCAATCGTTGTTTTTGGTGGTTTGTTTACCTCCACTGTTTTAACTTTGCTGGTGATTCCTGCGCTTTATAGCAAGTTTGGTAAGTGGTTGATGCCTAAACAAAAAAACACCACTATTGATGCTGGTTTTGTAGTAAACGTGAAACCGCAATCAACGGTAATTTCAGAGCTATAACAGGTTGGAATTTTACTAAAAAGTGAGCGTTTATCTCAATTGGGAGACGCTCACTCTTCATATTTAGTCGATAAATCATTTCGAGGGAAAAAAACCGCGATCTACTAAGAATGTGTTAGTGGGTAAACAATTAACCCAACAATCGCTGCGGCTAAAACGATGATAGGCTCTGGCAACTTTTTGCCAAACTTCCATAGCAGAGCAAGTGTCACCACACCGATGAGAATGGTTGGAATATCTCGCAAGGATTGTTGCCCCAAAACCACAACGGCTCCAGCGATAGCGCCGGTGGCCGCAACCGTTACACCGTTAACAAAGGCAGCAATTCCGGGCTTTTTTCCATGCTTCTTAAAGTAGGGGGCGGGAATAATTGTGAGTAGATAGCAGGGAATAAAAGTGCCTACAGCCGCAACACAAGCGCCTGCAAATCCAGCTACCAAAAAGCCAATAAACCCGGTTGTAATTACGACAGGACCAGGCGTAATCATAGCCACTGCTACTGCATCAAGAAACTGTTGAGGATTAAGCCACTGATAGTGTTTTACTACTCCACCATATAAAAAAGGAACGATCGCTAAACCACTGCCAAACACAAATGAACCCGCTGTACCAAAAAAGATGAATATCTGCCAAAGTAAATTGGGAGAGGCAGATGGCACAGATGCCAATATTGATATTAGAGGTAAGCCAATGAAACCATTAACCTTGTTGCCTCTGAACCAGTTTTTAGGCGGCGCTTTGATTAACCAGGTGAGAACCCCTGCTGCTAAGATAAGTTCGACTCGTTCTGATTGGGTGATGATGGTAGATATAGCGTTTACCACATAAATTGCCCATAGTAGCCAATCTCTGCCTATGGTTTTCTTGGTCAATTTATAGGCGCTTTGGGCAATGATGCCAATGACGCAAGCCCCAACTCCGTAAAACACTGCCTGCATCCAACTCAAACCACCATAGTTTGTGTAAGCCCAACCCAATGCCACAACCATAAAAAAGGAGGGCAAGACAAAGGCAATACCGACGAGTGTAGATCCTAGAATGCCGTAATGAACATAGCCCATGTAAAACCCCAATTGGGCAGCGAGTGGACCAGGGGCAACTTGAGCTAAGGTTAATCCTTCTTGATAACTCGCCTCAGAAATCCATTTTCGTTCTTCAACAAGATCACGGTGCATATAACCGACGAGGGCAATGGGACCACCAAACCCTAAACTACCTAATTTAAGGAAATATAGCGTCAGTTGCCAAAGTGAGTACAGTGGTTTGGTGAGTTCGGATGAAAACTGTTCCTGTGTTTCGGGTGCATCCGTCATAAATTAAATCCCCCTCTCAATTTTCTAATTTGTTTGAGATCGAGCCACTAAAGTAATTGATTGTGATTACAGATAGTGTTAACTATAACTTGAGTCAAGTTGAAAAAAGACTTGGCTGAGATTTATAACATATAAATCAACTAAAGTAAAGTTCAGAAGCCACCGGTTAAAAGAAAATCTAAACACAAAGGAAATTCTACGGACTAGAGAATTAAGTAATTCACTCTAAAGGGGTTTTATTCGTGTAGTAGGAGCCGGTTTCAACCTACGTCTTAGTGGGGGTGGGGATGGCCGGTGATACAGATCATACCAAATCCGATTTATAAAGGGTATTTTTTTCCTAAACTTGTTGGGGGGCCGGTTTAAAGACATAACTCAGAGGCGGAAAGACATCCAGATAGAACCCGCGACACACAGCACCAATTTAAATAGGGGATTAATTAAAATCGGATTTGGTAGAATTTTTGAAATTTATCTAACATTTATAAGCACTTATACCAATTCTTGAAAGTAGGACTACAAATATTTTATTATTTTACGCATTTAAATAGCCAATGCTGACCGATTTTTTTGGATCTAGTGGCCCAAAAATTACCCTTCCGGCATATTAATCATCGAATTAGATAACGGCGGTTTTCCTAAAGCCAAAAAGCTTCGTAGCTGATAACATTATTTTAATGTTTCAACCCTCTAACTGTGCCGAATCGAATTTGATTGAACAGGTATGGCAGTATTTGAAACGGGGGAGCTTGTTGGCAATTACCAGCTAATCTTGAGGAGTTGCGGCTTTTAATTCGTCAACAAGTAGAAAGAAGTAAGAATGAAGTTATTGCATCAATTACAGGAAGAGCATATATTCTTTAAGCCTTATCTGTAGTTAAGATTTAAGGAATTGATATTAAAAACCCGGTTTATTAAAGAAACCGGGTTTTTAGCCTAGCAAAGAAACTTTTACTTATTGACACCGGCATCTGCTTTTGCCGCCGCAGTTTCATCCGGGTGAATACCTAAACAAGTTAAATTAATCCGACCTTTGATAAGTAACAGATTCTTCCATCATTTCCTCCGTTAAAAAAAAAGGGTTGATTGCTGATTAGTGACTGAGTAAAAGTTTTGAATTTTCCCCAATCACTAATCTTGAATCTTGAATTGTTAACCTCCAATTCGGTTTAAATAGCCGGTTAAATCAGAGATTTGCTGAAAATCTAAAAGCGCTTCTCCTAAGTCTTCTAATTGTGTCAAACTTAAGCCGCGTAGACGTTCTTGTAAGGCCGGTTCGAGTTCTCCCAGCCGGCGGGTAAGCAGGCGCGTCACCAGGGAAACTTCCCGTTGCCGGCCTTCTTCTAGTCCTCGTTGTAGTCCTTGTTGTATTCCTTGCTGGACTCCTCGCTGCACACCTTTTTCAAGAATTGCTTGATAAGTAACAGATTCTTCCATCATTTCCTCCGTGAAAAATTGACGAATCAAACCGGCCTCAAAACGCAAACCGGCCAAAATATCCGCACAGACTAAAATATTTGCTCGCTCGTTTGTATCTTCGATACTAGCGATGTTTTGCGCCACTTGCTGTAATAAACTTTCTGGCGAGTCTGTTTGAGCAAGCGTTGCCAAAGGTAACAAAGCTGGATTTCCTAAAAGTGGCGTGGGATCTTGCTCCCATAACCGGATAACTCGATATCGGTGCCGAGTATTGGAAGCTTCAAAAACATCGGTGTAGGCGGCACCGGCAGTAGTGCGTTTTAAAAATATCACCACTTGCTCAATTTCACACTCGTATTTATCATACAGTGTCACCCAATATTTTAGCATCCGAAACGACACCGGCTTATTTGATTGCGGCAGCGTTTGAAATTCGATATGCAATATTTTCTCAGCCAGTTGCAGCAAAATTAACGCATCGGCGCGTATTGGTTCCGGTATCAGTTCCGTTTTGATGATGTTGATATTTTCCGTCTCTAGGGAGAGCAACCACCGCACAAATTCGGCTGGAAAAGTTTCGGCTAAATATTTGCAAGCGTTATCGTACAAGATTATTATTTGGGTAGGGTTTACTTTTGATAGTTTAACAGCCCTTTCTGGGGGTAGGGATGGCCGGTATAATACCAATTCAAAATTCAAAATTCAAAATTCAAAATTTAAAATTCAGATGAAGTCTGGATTTCAGGTTTTAAATCTGTTGCTCTATTTTAAATAATTGGTATAACCCCTCATTTTTGAAATTTATCTAACATTTATAGGCACTTAAAAACCCAGTTTCTTCAAGAAACCGGGTTTTTAGTTTAGCAAAGAAAGTGTTACTTATTGGCTCCTGCCGCAGCCTTCGCCGCCGCAGCTTCATCAGGGTGAATATTTAAACGGGTTAAATTAATCCGACCTTTTTGGTCAATTTCCCGCACTTTAATAATCACTTCATCGCCAACAGTAAGTTCATCTTCAACCTTGCCAACACGATAATCTGCCAACTGGGAAATGTGAATCATCCCCTCTTTTCCGGGTAAAAATTCCACAAAAGCACCAATCGGAATAATCCGAGTTACTCGTCCCACATACACATCACCAGCAGACAACTTGCGCGTCATATTTTGGATAATGGTGCGAGCACGTTTGGCCTTTTCGCCATCCACCGCAGAAATAGTAACCGTCCCATCATCTTCAATATCAATGCGGGCGCCGGTTTCTTCGGTAATGCCTTTAATTGTTTTGCCACCAGGGCCAATTACCATGCCAATAAAATCAGGATCAATTTTAATGGTGAGTAAACGCGGTGCATAAGCCGATAACTCAGTACGCGGTTTATCGATAGTGCTGAGCATTTTTTCAAGGATGTGCATCCGGGCCGGTTTGGCTTGCTCGATAGCTTGCGCCACTACTTCCATAGGCAAACCGCTGATTTTCATATCCATTTGCAAGGCAGTAATACCACTATCGGTACCGGCCACCTTAAAGTCCATATCGCCCAAAAAGTCCTCAATGCCTTGAATATCGGTCAAAATGCGGACTTCTGAACCTTCCTTAATTAACCCCATTGCGGCACCACTAACCGGCTTGATCAGAGGAACACCGGCATCCATCAAAGCCAAAGTTGAACCGCAAACCGAGCCCATCGAAGTTGAACCATTGGAAGACAAAACCTCCGAAACCACCCGAATAACGTAAGGAAACTCATTTTGGGGAGGGAGAACCGGCACTAAAGCACGTTCTGCCAAAGCACCATGCCCAATTTCCCGACGACCCGGCGCCCGCATCGGTTTAGTTTCCCCCACCGAGAACGGCGGGAAGTTGTAATGATGCAGATAACGTTTTTCATCTTCTGGGTGGAGGTCGTCTGCCAGTTCTTGAGCATCGCCCGGAGTGCCCAAAGTCACCACAGACATTACCTGAGTCAGCCCCCGGTTAAACAAACCGGTTCCATGGACACGAGAAGGCAACACGCCAACACGACAAGAAACCGGCCTTACCTCATCAAGTTTACGGCCATCTACGCGCACGCCGTCTTCGACAATTTGCCGGCGCATAAATTCTTTAGTAACATCCTTAAACACATTGCTCAGCGCCTTTGGTTCAGCAGCCGCCGCAACTCGCACAGGATCTTCTTCTGGCAATTCTTCAATAGCAGCCACAACCTTCGAGGCTTTCACTTCATCAAGGGCTGCATCGCGGGCATTTTTATCTAAATCAAACCTCGATAAAATACCCTTAATATCAATGCTGGTGCGTTCGCGGATAAAGTTTTCCAAAGTTGGATCAACTATAGGTGCTTGGGCTTGTACCAGTTCCAGACCTAATTCTGCCAGCAACTCTTGCTGAGCTTTAATCAAGTCACAAGCGGCCTCATAACCAAAATCAATCGCTTCGATGATATCTTGTTCCGGCAATTGATTCGCACCGGCTTCTACCATCACCACACCATCCGGCGAACCAGCCACAACCAAATCTAAATCGCCTTTTTCAATTTCTGCGTAGGTCGGGTTAATAATAAAATCATCTCCCAATAATCCCACTCGCACCGCTGCCATCGGCCCATTAAAGGGAATTTGTGCCAGCAATACAGCCACCGATGCACCTGTCACAGCTAAAACATCGGGCGGTACTTGCTCATCCATCGATAAAGTTGTGGCGACAATTTGAATATCATCGCGTAACCAAGAGGGAAATAGCGGACGCAGGGGCCGGTCAATCAACCGGCTGGTGAGGGTGACTTTTTCTGGCGGACGTCCTTCGCGGCGCAGAAAACCCCCCGGAATACGACCGGCTGCGTAGAGTCTTTCTTCGTAGTCTACCAATAGCGGCAAGAAATCAATTCCTTCTCTGCCAGTCGAACGGGTAGCAGTTACTAAAACTGCTGTATCTCCCGATTGAATTAACACTGAACCGCCGGCCTGTGGCGCGAGGAGGCCAACCTTCAGCCGAATATCCCGTCCATCAAAGGATATCGACTTATCAAGTTCTTTCATGCAGTACGTTTTCCTTTTTATTCTTCTCTATGCCAATCGTAGCACTCATTACAGGTCACTTGTGATGAGGAATAAAAGGCCGGTGAGTATCTAATGTTTACTGATGTTGGGTGCGTTTGGCCAAAAAATGCGGTTAATTGCTCGCAAAAATTGCTAAATTCTTTTAAGTAAAGGGCAGTCTAAATAGGCTTTGACCATAATTTAGAGAACGCAGAGTTAAGCAAAGTTTTTATTTAAAGGTTTGTAAAGCAAATGGCAATTTTACACGGTAGCTGGGTGGTTGAGCCAACAGGGGGCTTTCTATTTATTTGGGCCGAAGTTTGGCGTCGAGTTGGGCCATTAGAAGCAAACCAAGCACAACCACTTGTCTATCCTTTTGCAATGTCACCGACTGAGTTATTAGATTTTTGTCAAAGTCTCCACCAAACCGCTGCACTTAAATGGCAAGGTTTCCCCAAACCAGAAACCAAGACTAAAAAAGCAAAATCTAAACAAGTTTTAGAAACCACAAAATGGCAAACTTTAGAAGTTGCTTTACCCACCGCTCTTTTATCATCCGGTCAAGTTTTAGCACAACCTTCGGCAAGTTTGCCTGAAAAAGAAGAAATGCAGATTTTTCTTCATCCTTGGCAAATAGAAGGAATGCGTTTAAATGCCGGTGAAGCTATCGAGTTTCTCCAAGGGCTTCCCTTGGGAAATTTGGGGGAAGAATTGTTTTTTGGGGGAAATTTGAGGTTTTGGAGTTATGTAAATCGGTGGGGTTTAGATTTACGCGCTAGGGGAAAGTTTTTACCCGCCCTTCAAAAGCAAGAAAATTCTTATTTGGCAGTTTGGCAACCGTTGTTAGATAGTGGCATAGATCGGGAACGCTTGCAAAAGTTTAGTAAACAAATGCCTTTGAGTTGTCGCACTTATCAAAACAACTCAGCCGAGAATTTAGCAATTAATTTACCCACGCCTCCTAAAGACTTATTGCTGGATTTTATCTCAGCAACGCTTGACGCTCAAATTCGCTCCATTTCCGAAAGCTTAAATGCCCCGGCTCTCCCCGTACCGATGAGAGAATTTTTAGCAGGTTTAGGGGCAAAAACAGGGCAAATGGCGGCGAATTTGAAGGGGATTGAATCGCTGGAAACGTCGTTAAAAAATTGGACGGCCCCGATAGATTATGAATTAGCCAAACAAAGAGAGTTTCGGGCTTGTTTTTCGCTGCAACCACCGGAAAATGGTAAAGGAAATTGGCGGTTAAATTATGGCTTGCAGGCGGCGGATGATCCGGGGTTTGTGGTGGATGCTAAAATCATTTGGAGTAGGCCGGTGGAACGGTTAATTTATGGGGGGAGAAGCATTGAACAACCTCAAGAAACGCTGTTAAAAGGTTTGGGTTTAGCGTCGAGGTTAAATGCGGCAATTGAACCAAGTTTAAATGAAGCGTCGCCGGTGTTTTGTCCGCTGACTCCTTTGCAAGCTTATGAATTTTTGAAAGCTGGGGCGTGGCGGTTTGAAGATAGCGGTTTGGGGGTAATTTTACCAGGAAGTTTGGCAAACCGAGAAGGGTGGGCAAACCGGCTGGGGTTGAGTATTAAAGCCGAAACTCCAAAGTTGAAAAAACATGAGCAAATAGGGTTACAAAGTTTGCTTAATTTTAAATGGGAATTGACGATTGGCGGCCAGAAAATTTCAAAAGCGGAGTTTGATAGATTAGTGAGGTTAAATTCGCCGCTTGTTGAAATTAATGGGGAGTGGGTGGAGTTGCGCCCGTCGGATGTGAAGGCGGCGGAAGTGTTTTTTGCAGGGCGTAAGGATCAGATGGCAGTTTCTTTGCAAGATGCGCTGAGGTTGGCAACGGGGGACTCCCAGACAATTGAAAAGTTGCCGGTGGTGAATTTTGAGGCGGCGGGGGCTTTGCAAGATTTGTTTACTAATTTAACGACAAATCGAGGAGTGGAAGCGATAGAAACGCCGGAGAATTTTAAAGGAGAATTGCGGGAATATCAGGCGCGAGGTGCGGGGTGGTTGGCATTTTTAGAAAAGTGGGGTTTAGGCGCGTGTTTAGCGGACGACATGGGCTTGGGAAAATGCACGACGGGAGATAGCAATGTTTTTGTCAATGGCAAACTTGAAAAAGCGGCAGAAATTTGGGTAAATTATGCAGGAGAAACCGAGTTTGATGGGGAGGGATTTTGGGCAAAACCAACTCAGGAATTACTGGTAAATTCGATTGATGAAAATACCGGCAAAATTGTCCAAGCTTCTGTACGGCGGTTATACCGGCAACAAGTGCGAGAAACGTTGCGGAAAGTAACGCTTAAAGATGGCAGTTGTCTTACCATTACTCGTCGGCATAAGTTGCTGACGCGGGATGGTTGGTCAAATGATTTTAAGGTGGGAGATTATATTTGTGTGCCGGCAAAATTGTTGTGGGATGGAAAAGGAGAAGATCCTGATTTAGTGCAGTTTCTGGCATGGCAAATTTCGGAGGGATACGAAAATAACAAATCTGGAACTTTAGGGATTTCTCAAAATGATAAATTCCGCTTAGAGGAGTTACGCCAGATATTGCATCGGATCGGTGTTCGATATGGGTTAAAAATTAATTCTCCCAGTATTCAAGAGTTCCCTGGAAAAGTGCCGGTTTTGCGTGTAAATTCTCAGGCATACCGCCAGTTTTTGGAAGCCAAAGGTTATCAATGGGGTAAACGTTCGCGGGAGAAGGTTTTTCCGCCGTTCATTATGCAGTCAGATAATGATAATGTGCGGCTGTTTTTGCGCCACTATTTTGATGCGGAAGGTTCAGTTAGCACTAACATGAGGTCTGTGGAAATTAGCACTGCTTCACCGCAAATTATTGAGCAAATTTCGACACTTTTACGCCGGTTTGGAATTTGGCTAAGGGTGACAGCTAAACAAAAACGTGCTACCAATGGTTCAGGTATTTTTCGTACTTATTATATTGGGACATTGGGAGGAAATTCGGCGCGCCGGTATGCCGAGGAAATTGGATTTAGCTATCCAGAAAAACAACGTAAATTAGAGGTAATTTGCGAAAAAGTATGCAATACCAATGTTGAAGGAATACCGGCCTCTGATATTGTGGCTGAGGCTGTTAACCTGACAAGGTTGCCGGTGCGCCATTTGGGGATGCACAACACAGTTTATATCAATGGAACTCAACAATTTTCTCGCAGTAGTTTAGAACGAGGAATGGCAGAAATCAATCGTGTTTTAGCTGGCGTTTCAGAACAAGAATATCGCTTGCAGAAAGTTTCTAAATGGACAACTCAAACCCTAGAAGCTTATGCAAACTTAGATACAGAATTTTTGACTTTGATTCAGCAAGGTTTGCAAAGCCTGCTTGATTTAGAGGTGTTTTATTGCCAAATCGAATCAATTGAGGATATTGATTATGAAGGGTGGGTTTATGATTTGGAGGTAAACAAACATCATAATTTTGTAGCCAATAATATTCTCTGTCATAACACCATTCAAACCATTGCTTTTTTCCTTCACCTGCAAGAAAATGAAGCTTTAGAAAAGCCAATTTTATTAATTTGCCCCACCTCGGTTTTAGGCAATTGGGAAAGGGAAGTCAGGAAATTTGGCCCCACCTTAAAAGTTATGCAATATCATGGCAATAACCGGCCCAAAGGTAGCGCCTTCAGCAAAGCTGTCAAAGGCAAAAATTTAGTGATTACCAGTTATCCGCTTGTACAAAGAGATTTAAAAGATTTACAGAGTGTTAAATGGCAAGGAATTGTTTTAGATGAAGCCCAAAATATCAAAAATGCCGAGTCGAAACAATCACAAGCAGTACGGGAAATAGAAAGCGATTTTCGGATAGCTTTAACAGGGACGCCGGTGGAAAATCGCCTCTCAGAATTATGGTCAATTATGGAATTTCTTAACCCCGGATATTTAGGCGCTAAAAACTTCTTTCAACGCCGGTTTGCTATTCCCATTGAAAAATACGGAGATAGCGCCTCATTGCAAACCTTACGATCTCTTGTTCAACCGTTTCTTTTGAGGCGTTTAAAAACCGACCGCGACATCATTCAAGACTTGCCAGAAAAGCAAGAAAATAACATATTCTGCGGTCTTTCCGAAGAACAAGCATCGCTTTATCAAAACAGCGTTGAGCAATCTTTGGCAGAAATAGAATCAGCCGAAGGAATACAACGCCGAGGAATGATTTTAGGGCTGTTGGTGAAGCTAAAACAAATTTGCAATCACCCAATTTTGTTTACCAAAACCGGCACCCTCAACCCCCAACAATCAGGCAAAATTCTACGCTTGCAAGAAATGCTAGAAGAAGTTTTAGCAGAAAAAGAACGCGCTTTAATTTTCACTCAATTTGCGGAATGGGGTAAACTATTAAAACCCTATTTAGAAAAAGAATTAGGCCGCGAAGTATTGTTTTTATATGGGAGTACAAGCAAACAACAACGTGAGGAAATGGTAGATCGTTTTCAACAAGATCCGCAAGGCCCGCCGGTGATGATATTATCATTAAAAGCAGGAGGAACCGGCCTCAATTTAACGCGAGCAAATCATGTATTCCATTTTGACAGATGGTGGAACCCAGCCGTCGAAAATCAAGCAACCGACCGCGTATTTCGCATCGGACAAACTCGCAATGTACAAGTGCATAAATTTGTTTGCACCGGCACTCTCGAAGAGAAAATTCACGATATGATAGAAAGCAAAAAAGCCCTCGCTGAACAAGTAATAGGTGACGGCGAAAACTGGTTAACAGAACTCGACACCGATCAATTGCGAAATCTTCTATTACTTGACCGCAATGCTATTATTGATGAAGATAAATAATAACCGCAGATATAAGGCAGGCAAGATGCCTGCCCCACTACAGATGGACGCGGATAGGTTATCTGTATTTATCTGTGGAGTAGGCATCTTGCCTGCTTAACATAAATTATTAACTGAGGCTAAAATTATGAACAATTCTACACAAACAGACCGGCAATGGTGGACAGAACAATGGTTAGATTTACTTAACTCTTATCGCTTTAAAAAGCGTTTAGAAAGAGGCTGGAAATACGCCAGAGAAGGAAACGTCCTTAGTATAGAATTTGAAAATGAAGAAGTTTTAGCTACTGTTCAAGGTACCGATCCTCAACCCTATAAAGTTGACCTAGGCTTAGATACCTTTACCGATGAACAATGGGAATATATAATCGAAATAATGGCAGAAAGAGCAATTTTTTCTGCTAAACTTTTGGCCGGTGAAATGCCACCAAATATTGAAGATGTTTTTGCAGCTAGTGGGGTACGGTTGTTTCCTTTTCGCTTAGATGAAGTCCGCAGCCGGTGTAGTTGTCCCGATAAAGCTAATCCCTGTAAACATATCAGCGCTGTCTATTATTTACTGGGAGAAAGATTTAGCGAAGATCCTTTTGTTTTGTTTCAATTGCGCGGACGTACCAAAGTACAAGTCCTCGAAGCATTGCGTCAAAAACGCGGTCTAACTGGGGAAAATGAAGTTTTAGAATCCGCGCCTAAATCAACCGCCTCAGCCGCTATTTCAGAAGCAGAAATAAAGCAATTTTGGCAATATGAGGAAAGCTTAGAACCGGCCCTCGTTGTCATTGTCCCCCCTCCCAGTAGCGGCACAATTTTAGATGTGCTTGGCTTAATTAATTTACCGTCAGAAAAAGCCGGAAAAGATGCTGCTCAAACAGTCAATCAACATCTCAATTCAATTTATCAAACTGTAAGTCAGCAAGCCATTTTATCTGCAATGGCAAATGATGCTTAATAAGCCGGTTTTAGCCATCCACCACAACCTTAATTATCCCCGTCATTCCCGCCTCCGTATGACCGGCAATTGGACAACGTAACAAATAACTCCCCGGTTTCACCGGCACAAAAAACCACTCCGCAACCGCCCCAGGTTTCAACTCCAACTCGTGAATATTTCCCTTAATTTCTACCTTTCCCGCCTCCACCTTTTGCGTCCAACTTGCATCTGCAAAATCCTTAGACGTAAAATAATGTTTCTGTAAACTCGGATTATCCAAAACCAATTTATACCGCTTCCCCACCACAAACTCAAAATTATTCGGAATAAACTTTAACTCATTTTCCCTATTTCCCAAACTCACCCGCACCTCACTCACCGGCTGCTTCAACAAATCCCCCACCGGCACCGCCAAAACACCCCCCACATAACTCAACCACAAAAACATTCCCAACACCACCAACAAACCCCAGCGCAACCACTTCTTAATCATCGAAAAACCTCCTTTCTTCTCTTATCCAACCCTTAAGTATTAAACACCATAAACGCCTCATTTCAACCGGCGAATAAACTCCAAAGGCAAATTATCCGCATCCGCAATAAAAGCCACCTCATAAACCCCCTCCCCAATCATTTGCTGAGTCGGTTCAAGCAAAATTTTTAAAGGCTCAAAAAAATCTCCTTGTTCCTCAACAGCCCCATCAAACTTTGCCCGTAACTCATTTAACCACATTGGCAAATCAGGCGTACTTTCCGTTAAATCAAAAGACAAATGATAATAGCCTGTATAATGCTCATCAGAAAACGCATCAGGCGTCGGCTTTGGTTGAGGAATTTGTAATAACTCAATTCTTCCCCCCAAACCCTCCATCCAACAAGCTAACGTAATCCCCGCCGTAAACCTTTCACAAACCCTAAAACCCAACAACTCATAAAACGCCATTGCCCGATGAATATTTGCAGTTCGTATAGATGCGTGGTGCATAAAAATGTTTATTTGTCAAGCCTTTTTTTTAACGGTTTTATTAGTCATTAGTCCTTAGTTATTCCCAACAACCAAAGACTAATCACCAATTACCAGAAAACATCATTCAAACAAGCGAAAATAGGGATAACGAATTGGCACCCCAGGCTCCTTTTCCAACTCAAAATTAATCACATCCCAACAAGGCTCCTCAGTCGGCTCAGGGCTAAACTCCACCGGCAACCCATAAAGCCGAGGTTTCGGACTATCTTGCTGACCTCGCCAAGGTGTACTACGCTCCAAATAAGAACTAATCAACTCCTTATAACGCGAGGCAATAATCACCCGCGTTGCTCGATAACCCTGCGTATAAAGCCGGTCTAAAGCCTCGTGAATTTCAAACCGAATACCATCTGGGTGAGTGTGTTGGCGGTACCATTCATTATTCCACCGGCGCCAGTGACGCCCCGATTGAAGATGAATTAACTCCTCCGTCTTTGGATTTGCCTCAAAAGCACCATGACGCTGACACAGATAAGTATCCGTCAACGTCAGAGCCGGAATCATTTGCCGACAGTGGGGACATTGAATTTCCGAGCCAAAAATAGGGTATTGCAAACTTGGATTAATCATTGAGTAGATACAAACTAATTTTATGGAAAATCTTTTTGTTCTCGACAGTAGAATTCATTATAACGACAGGCATTGTAGCTTAAGCTGAAAATTTATCCACCTTTTGTTAGAAATCAGCCCCTATGTTAAACGAAATTTCTCCAAATCTAATCCACCCCTCATTTTGGCCACCCGTTGACTTATCCGCCGCCGCCTTTGTCGCAGCCAACAGCACCATCATCGGCCAAGTCACCATTAGTGCCGGTGCTAGTATTTGGTACAACGCCGTTTTACGCGGCGACGTCGAAAGCATCCACATAGGCGAACACACCAACATTCAAGACGGAGCCATCTTACACGGCGACCCAGGCCACCCCACCATCCTAGAAGAATATGTCACCGTTGGGCACCGCGCCGTCATCCACAGCGCCCACATTGAACGCGGTTGTCTGATCGGAATTGGAGCCATCATACTCAACGGCGTGCGCGTTGGACAAGGCAGCATCATCGGTGCCGGTGCCACTGTCACCAAAGAGGTTCCGCCCTATTCCCTGATTGTAGGTATCCCCGGCAAAAAACTCCGCGACATCACCCCAGAACAAGCCGCAGAACTCATCGAACACGCCCGTCACTACGAACAACTGGCCCTCGTTCATGCCGGTAAAGGCACCAATTTGGGATTTAAATAAATAGAGATTGGTCGTGGCAATTATTCTCACTCAGGACTAGACCGAATTGCCCCTTTGACCGCACAATATAAAAACTGAGAACTCTATGACAATCTATTAAGAGAGGAAAAAAAATGGACTGGCGTGTACTGATCGTTGTTGGCCCCCTGTTGTTTGCGGCAAGCTGGGCATTATTTAACATCGCACCGGCAGCAATTCGTCAAATTCAAGGCTTTTTGAGTAAAGAAAGCTAAACCACTAGGCTTTTCTTCCATGCCCAAAACCCGTAGGGCGATGCCCCGTGCTCGCCCCTTTTGCCAACCCTTCAGCGAAAATCTTCATTCAAGCGAACCGTCACCACCAGCCCCGGTTCCAGCCTAAAAACTTCCCGTAACCGACTCGATGCCGCTTCCAGAGGCACATTTCGACCCCCAAGCGTAATCGCCTGAGCCACAAACTTACTACCTCGATTGTTCGTTTCAAACCGGCCAATCACCGGCGTCCCCGCAGAGGCAATCACATTTCCCGCCCCATCTCTAAGTGCCTCATCCAACACCAAAACTTCCTGACGCTCAAAATTTTCTTCCAACTCCACAAACCGAGTGCCGGTATAACGCAACTTTAACTCGGTACCCTTTCGCACAAACAACTCAGCCGGCTGATTTATGTTAAAGTCCAAACTCGGCAAACTTGGAGGAGGAACCATCGGCACACCATTAAGCGATCCCATCTCCACCGGCGGCGGCACCGTAACCATCGGCGTTTGTGGAGGTGTCCAACTTTCTGCCGGTAATTCCAGCGATGGTAGCGATGGCGGAGGTGCCGGTATCTCCTCTGCTATGGGCACAGCTACCGGCACAGCAGGCACAACCGGCGTAAACACTTCAGGCATTGGCACCCCAATTCCCTGGATAGGACGAACCGGCAAACTCGCCACACTTGGAATTGCATTTTGTCCAACCGCAGCCCTTGCTTCAGGCATAGGAGTTGCTACTTCCGTTGTCGTTGTTTGAGCTACTTGCGGACTTAACCCACGCACCACCCAACGATCCAGAAACGCACCCCCCGTCACTAAAGCCGGTTCTTGCTGAATTATCACTTGATTGGGGTCTACAACCGCCTCCGCCAACTCCAAAATAATCCGAATTTTTCCCCCTTGAATTTGCGAAACTTGAATGCCGCGCACACTGCCGGTAGAATAACTTTGGCGAATTGGATTACCCCCCAAAATCGTATTACCCACCTCCAAAACAACCCGCGCCGGTTGACTCAGCGTGTAATAATTCACAGGCGTTCCCTGCTGGACATTAATTGCAAATACACCTGTTACAGGATCAAACTTCCAAGTAGATGCCACACTCCCTGCCGGTTGCGCCAAAACCGGCATCTGCAACATCAACAAACCCACCAAACCAGAAAATAAATACCGACCAGCCATATTCGTAAACACTTCAGTAAATGTTTCTGAAACCGCATTTTTTAATAAAATTCTCAACTTTGAAGAAAGTGTCAGGCGTAATTGCTCAACATTTCCTTACACCTTCTCCAAAATCAAGGATTTCTACATCTTAACCCTTAACCATTCCCGCCTTTTTTTCCTTTAATCTTCCTCTTTATAAATTTTGCCATCCGGCATTGTTGCCCGCGTTAAAATCGTCTTCGTCAAATCCACTTCAGCCAAATTAGCTTGTCGTAAATTTGCCCGAATCAAAAAGGCACCACGCAAGTCAGCTTTGCGAAGATTAGCCTGTACCAGCACCGCAAAACTCATTTCTGTTTCTCGCATATCCGCACCCGTTAAATCGGCATTATTCAGCATGGTATGCTTTAAATCTGCCCCCACCAACTTCGCAGAGGTTAAATTACTGCTGCTCATATCTGCGCCCACCAATTTCGCCCCTGAAAGATCTGCTCTTTCCAAATTTGCACCGGCCAGATAAGCATCTCGTAAATCCACATCTCGTAAATCGGCTTGCCCTAAATTCACGCCTCTGAGGTTACAGCCGCGACACTCTTTTGTTTCCAACAACCTCCTAACGTGCTGAGGATTTTCGGCGCTGGCCGGAACTTGTCCAACCAAAGAAAATAATAGAGCCAAAATAGTTAAATTTTTCAGTTTCATAATAGGTATGTAGTGGCGATGATTGCGCTTTTTAAGTATCTAGCTGCGCTGATTGCAGTGTTAGGAAATAGACATTAATAAGTCGGGAAAAGCTGAGTTTTTGTTCCTTGCTCATTAAATCCATTTCCAAAAGAAGAATCAATCCATTTTAAAATAATCGGGTTCACTTCATCGGGGCATTCATCGTGAGGACAATGACCGGCATTATCTAGTTCAACGACTTTTAAATCAGAATTATACTGGCTAAATTGACGAGCAAAACCAGGAGGAATCATCCGATCCTGCCGGCCCCAAATCAATAACATGGGAATCTTAAGAGATTGCAAGACATTTTTTACACTTGGGCCAAATTTGGGATTAATCATAGCCTTAAGGATCGCACAAAAAGCCGCAGCCGAACCGCGATCCTGGGCTGGGCCGGTTAAAATATCCACCAGTTCGTCTGTTACAGCCGCCGGATTAGCATAAGCAATACCGGCCCAGCGGCGAACTATACCCGGACGACGGACAAAATAAAACACCGTTTTGAGAACCGGCCCAGAAGCCACAAGATTTTCCACCGCCGCAATCACCGGACGCAACATTGCTGGGACAGCTTCTTCGCGGGCCGATGGATCGGGCAAACTCAACATAATAATGCCTTTTACCATATCTGGATGAGCAACAGCAGCCGCCAGACAGACCAAAGAGCCGATAGAATTACCGATTAAAATTGTCGGAGTGCCGATAAAAGTTTTCCAGAAATCGTACACCTGCTCAACCCACAAAGAGATGTTATAAGTTGCCGGGGCTTTTTGGGAAGCACCAAAACCGAGCATATCAAGTGCATACACAGGGTGATGTTCCGCAAAAACATCAAGATTATTGCGCCAATGACCAATGGATGTACCAAAACCATGCAACAAAATCAGCGGTGAAGAATTGCCAACCGCAGGCGAGCCGGTCGGACGGAGATAAGTATAGCGAGTTTGCCAACCCCGCCAGATCCAATCACGCTGAAAACCAACTCGTTGCTGCCACAGCAAAGAAACTGTCACAGGAAATGCCTCTACTTGAAATAATTGGTAACTTTTTAGAACGTAGACAAAAACCCAGTTGCTGTGAAAATTTAAGCGCTAACAAAGAAAGCTTTGCCCAAAAGCGGCGTTTTTCGCACCCTCAAACAAGCCAGACTAGGATAAAAGCCTTACAGGGTCTACAATCAAAGCATAGCGCGAACTTTTAATTTTTGTGAAGATTGACTTGGCCGCTAGTAAAAATATCAACAGCGAGAATAGGCCAGAAAACTTGTTACATATATTTACAATAGGCCGAAAAAATAAGTAGAGAAATTGGTCGAGACCGCTGAACCCAGAGCAAGGCAGAAAAAAACAAAGCAAAAATCAGATAAGTGCGTGGCAAGCCATGACAGTAAAGAGGTTTGAGCAGTAAGATAAAGTCAAAGACCTTTTGAGGAAAGTCGGTTATCAGACCGGCACCAAAAAAAGGAACTAGCAGAGGCGGGTTAAGGGCCGGTGTAAATACCTCCCAAACCGCAGGCAAAACCCAAAAACAGAAACATAGATAGTAGAAAAGCAAATACCCGTGATAGGAAACGAATTCAATGAATTAATTGCGCTATAATAAACACCTTCATAAGTCAAGCCTGAAGTTTTCACATTGGTAGGAAAACTGAAAAAAGGCAACAACCAAACAAAAGGTACAACAGTCAAAGCCTCAAAGAACAAAACGCATCACCCATAGAAAAAACAACGCCTGTGATTGAAAAAAAACGACCCAACCGAGATTTACCGCAAATTAACGAAAGACTCCGCTTTCCGAAGATCCGAGTCATAGACACCGACGGCGGCCAATTGGGGATTTTAACACCCCAGGAAGCCTTGCGAATGGCACAAGAAAAAGAACTGGATTTAGTTCTGGTCAGCGATAAGGCCGATCCGCCGGTGTGCCGGATCATGGACTACGGAAAATATAAATTTGAACAAGAAAAAAGGCTCAAAGAAGCCAAGAAAAAGCAACACACCGCCGAAGTAAAAGAAGTCAAGATGCGCTACAAGATTGAGGAGCATGACTATCAAGTGCGGATCAATCAAGCAGAGCGTTTTCTCAAAGCCGGCGACAAAGTAAAAGCCACCATCATGTTCCGAGGACGGGAGATCCAGCACTCGGATCTAGCCGAAGGCTTACTCAAACGCATGGCAGGCGACTTGCAAGAATTGGCTGAAGTGCAGCAAGCGCCGAAAAAAGAAGGACGCAGCATGATGATGTTGCTATCGCCGAAAAAATTAAAAGGAGCAGTAGGAGTCGGCGAATAAAAGCAGAGCCGTGTTGAAAAGGTTTCTTGTCAAGAAAAGAGGCCCGTTTTAGGAAGCTCCCCTCCCAACTTGGTAGGGGAGTTTTTAAAACAGACATCCGCATCTAACTTGAAAAACTGTTCCCCAGCAGCGCCGGCAGCAATTGGCGAAAAAACCTATGAATGGACATCTACAAAAAAGGGATGAGTTGTGAATGGAACTCAGAGAAGGTGCTACACAAACGCACAAGTTTCAGCGCTTAGGGGCAAAATGGTTACAAACCGTACTCCAAGGGCTTAATCTACGTCCAGAGGAAGCAGAGCGAACCTTTTTAATGTTCGCCTTTTACACAGCCACCTCCATCGGCGTCTTGTGGTTAGAAGCCAGTACCGTCGGGCTATTCTTAGACGAATACGGAGCCGATCAACTGCCTTGGATTTATATTTCTGGAGCAGTAATTGGCTCAGCCTTGGGAGGACTTTATACCTGGCTGCAAAGTGTTATTCCCCTGCGACGGACAATTGTCGTGGTGGCGTTGCTGATGGCCATGCCATTG
This sequence comes from Ancylothrix sp. D3o, assembly GCF_025370775.1. Taxonomy (NCBI): domain Bacteria; kingdom Bacillati; phylum Cyanobacteriota; class Cyanophyceae; order Oscillatoriales; family Microcoleaceae; genus Ancylothrix; species Ancylothrix sp. D3o. The sequence continues at coordinate 106,832 of NZ_JAMXEX010000015.1, forward strand.
CTGCTATTTCGCATTGGTTTAGGGATGAAAGTCGCCTGGGTGGCCGGTATAACCGTATTTTTGATGCGATTATGGCTGGATGGCATATATACCCTCAACGACCTCAACACCTCAATTACCGCCAACCAACTTTTTAACATCCGCGAAATTAAACGCACCTTTCCCATTGTCAGCAGCGGCATTTTAGTTGCCGATGTGATCAGTGGTTTTTCATTACCATTATTAATTTCAATTGTCAAGCTCAACAACGTTATCATTGTAGCTTGCTTGATGATGGTGGTCGGTGCCGGTGTTTTGTACTACCTCAGCGAAGCCTACAAACAAGCCTTTCCCGACTCCCCCCTGCGAGAAGAAGACGAAGAACAAGCCGAATTTGCCAACAAACGGCTACGGGGGCCCATTTGGCGCTACATCATACCCCTCATAGCCTTTTTCGTCTTAGCAGAAGTCCTCAACATCTTGGTAGACTTTCAATTTTTAAGCGAACTTGAACAACAAGACTTAGGCGAACAAAGTCTAGGCAGTGGCATTGCCGCATTTCTTGGTTTATTTAACGGCACCTTAGGAATTTTTGAACTAATAACCCAGTGGTTTGCCTCATCAAGGCTTGAAGAACGCATCGGAGTATTTTTCTCCGCAATGATATTACCGGCCGGTATGGCAGCCATTGGCATTGTCACCTTTTTTGGTTCCTTCACCGGCCTATTTCCCTTCTTTTATGGCCTAGTCTTTTTAAAATTCTTTGAAGAACTCTTTCACTACACCCTCTTTGAAGGCTTAAGCCCAGTTTTATTTCAACCCATCCCAGAAGCCAACCGCGACGACGTACAAGCCTGGGTTAACGGCATCGGCGAACCTCTATCAGACGGCCTGATCGGCTTAATAATTTTCGCCACCATTTGGGTTTGCCAACAACTGATGCCAGGGGTTGCCGAAAAAACCGTTCAAGATGTCGAAGCCTGGGTTCTAATCTCCCTAATGACTTTCCTCGCTTTGGGGTGGGTCTATATCGTCTGGATGCTGCGGTCATTGTACGTTAACTTGCTGGTGTCCTCCGCCGAAAGGGGCCGGTTGGGAGTTTCCGACGTTGACCTCAAAGCCTTAAAACGCAACGTTGTCGAAATTTTAGAAAAACCCGGAGCCGAAGCCGATAAACGCTCTTGTATCGAACTGCTTAGCCAAATTGACCCCAAAAATGTCGGGGAAGTGCTCGCACCCTTGCTGGTTTCGTTGTCACCGGCCCTACAGCGGCAAAGTTTGGAAACCATGCTCCACCACCCCAGCGCCACTTACCTGCCTCAAGTGCGAGCGCTGATCGACCGGCCCATGCTGCCTCCCGAAGTCACCGCCCTCGCCTTGCGCTACGTTTGGCTCAACGACAAAAACCCAGACATTGAAGCCTTAAGACAATATCTCATCCCCACCGTCGATGCCGTTGTTCGAGGTACCGCTGCATCCTTAATTATGCGCCGGGGCAACCGCGAACAAAAAGCCGAAGCCACCAACGCCCTGCGCCGAATGCTCACCCACAAACAAGAGCGAGAGCGCGTCATGGGCTGCCGCGCCTTGGGAGAAGCCGATTATTTACAAGGTTTGCGCCTTTATATCCCCAATTTGCTGCAAGATGAGTCCTTAAGAGTGCGTTGCGCTTTGCTTGATGTCATCGCCTCCACACATTTAGAGGAATTTTACCCCTCATTGTTAAAAGGACTCTATTACAAATCAACGCGGGAAGCTGCTCTCAAAGCTTTGGTACGCTTAGATAATGAAATCATCGATAAGTTGGTGGCTTTGGCAGATGACCCGCACAAACCGGATCTGGTGCGGATGTATGCTTGGAGTGCGATTGGTCAAATAGGCACCGGCCCGGCTTTGAATGCTTTATCGTCTCGCTTGCTGACGTCTTGGGGAACCACCCGGCGGAATATCTTGCGGACGTTGTTAAAAATGCCCCATGATGCCGGTATTGACGGTGTACTTGATCGGGTTGGACGTAGTGGCATTGAAACCTTAATCAACCACGAACTAATGTTTATGGGGCAAACCTATGCCGCCTTGCTCGATCTCTCCCCAGCACAAGTTGATGCTCCAGAAGGCGAGTTGTTGCGGCGAGCATTGCGAGACTTGCAAACCGATGCCACAGATCGGCTGTTTTTGTTGATGAAGTTTCTTTATCCGATCAACAGTATTCAGGCGGCGGCGTTTAACCTTAAGTCTGGATCTCGCTCTAATGTTGCACGCGGCATCGAAATTCTCGATAATACCCTTGATATCCCCACCAAACGGGCTTTGCTGACAGTTCTCGACCGCCGCGAAGACACCGAAAAGTTGCAAAGTCTTTCGGAATTGGTTTTTTATCAGCCAATGTCACCCACTGACCGGCTACGGCGGTTGGTAGAATTGCGGTATTTCTTATCAGATTGGCCTTTGGCCTGTTGTTTCCATTTGGCCAAAGTCAACCGCTGGCCTTTGACTACCGAGCAAATTTTTGCTTGTCTTCGCCACCCACGCGGTTTAGTCCGAGAAGCTGTCCTGGGTTATCTGCGCGTCGTATCGCGCCGCTCATTGGTAGAATTGCTACCAAGCTTGCAAAATGATCCTGACCGATTGGTAGCTGCTCAAGTCAAGTGGATGATGGCTGAAGAAGGCATTAGCGGTGATGAGCAATTATCTGTTCAGTCCTCTGCTGGACTGGGATTTTCAGAAGTGGCCGGTTTTTACCCAGAGGCTTAAGCTAACCGCGACCGGCAAAAGTAAAAACCGAAAAAGGAAAAAAGATAGCCGTCTAATTTTTCCTTTTTACTTCTTACTCTTTCGTGTTTACTTCTTACTTTTTACTTTATTAAATGTTAACAAGCGTTGACCGCCTACTATTTGTGAGAGCCGTCCCAATTTTTAAAGAATTACGGGACGACTTTCTTGTAAGGTTAGCTTCAGTGATGGACGAACTTTCTTTTCCCGCAAATCACACAATTTTTACCCAAGGACAAGAAGGACGCTCGCTCTATATTGTAGTTTCGGGGAAAGTGCGGGTACACCTCGGAGAACAAGACTTAGCTCAACTTGAACAAGGTGCCTGTTTTGGGGAAATGTCTTTATTTGACGCCGAACCTCGTTCTGCCTCTGTCACTACCCTAGAAACTTGTGAGTGTCTGATGTTAACTCAACAACAACTCTACGACGCCATCGAAGAAACCCCCGGTATTGCTGTTAACATTATCCGCCTTTTATCGCGCCGAATTAGAGAGTTTAACCGCAAACTAAATGCCAAAGAAGCAGACCCACAAACCCAAGAATTGCAAGGCGCCGCCCGCAATACCGCCGCTTAGAAGATAAAAAATAGCGCCTAAATTTTTGCTCAAAGAAAAAGGGGTTTCCGTGAACCTCAAAAACCCCCCGCGTTTAACAATTCTCAAACTTCTACAAACCAACCATAACCATAAGCCGGTAAAACGATTTCATCCTGCAAAATTTCCTGGTTTTCTGGGTTAAGAACATCTTGCAATTTCAAACCGGCAGGCAAAGACAACCGCAAAACATCATCGCTCAAATTATGCACAATTAAGACATTAATTTCTTCAACTTGACGCCAAAAACATAATGCTTGTTTTGGCAAGTCTTTAACCCATTTGAACTCACCAATGCCTAAAACTGGTAAGCGTTTACGGCTATAAATCATCTTCCGAATACTGTGCAATAATGACCCCGGCGTGTTTATTTGCGCTTCTACATTCACCTGGGCGTAACCATACAGAGGATCACTGACAACCGGCAAGTAAGTTTTCTCAGCACTCGAAAAACCGCCATTGCTAGTATTATTCCACTGCATCGCTGTCCGTACCCCTGAGCGATCTGGCAAAGAAATATCATCTCCCATGCCAATTTCATCGCCATAATATAACACCGGCACCCCTGGCAATGTAAATAATAATGAGTGCATTAATTCAATTTTGCGCTGGTCATTTTTCATCAAAGGTGCCAGCCGGCGTACCAGTCCCCGACCGGCAAAGTGAGAGTTTTTATCCGGTTCGTAATAATGCAGTAAACTTTGGGCTTCTTCTTCCCCTAAAGTCTCGAAATTTAATTCATCATGGTTACGCAAAAATAACCCCCATTGACAATCTTGTGGCAAAGTCGGTGTGTTTTCTAAAACCTCTAAAACTGCGCTGGAATCTGCTTTTGCCAAAGCTTGATAAAGGGTAGCAATGAGAGGGAAATGAAAGGCTGTTTGAAACTCGTTGCTATTGCCAAAATAATTTAACAATTGATGGGGAGCCATACAAGCTTCTGCCAACATCAACGCATCAGGATATTCTTCATCAATGACGCGCCGCATTTTTTGTAAAAATTCATGGGTTTCGGGTAGGTTTTCGTAGGTTCCTTCCCGTTCAAATAAAAATGGTGCCGCATCAACACGAAACCCATCTACGCCCATTTTTAGCCAAAATCTCATTACGTCTAAGATGGCTTTTTGAACGCGAGGGTTATCATAGTTTAAATCTGGCTGGCTGGTGTAAAATCGATGCCAGTAATATTCGCCGGTTTTTTCATCATAAGCCCAATTTGAAGTTTCTACATCTGAAAAGATAATTGAGGAGTGGTTATATTTATCTGTGGTGGAACTCCAGACATAAAAATCTCGCATAGGTGAGTCTTTAGACCGGCGCGATTCTTGAAACCAAGGATGCTGATCGGATGTATGATTGACAACTAAATCTGCTAAGACCCGCATTCCCCGTTTATGAATTTCTTCAACAGCCATTTGGAAGTCTTCCATCAGTCCGTATTGAGGATGAATACCGCCATAACTGGCGACATCATAGCCATCATCTTTGAGAGGAGAAGGATACATCGGTAATAACCAAATGCAATCAACTCCTAACCATTGTAAATAGTCTAGTTTTTGACGTAGGCCGATAAAATCTCCGTGTCCGTCGCCGTTTCCATCCGCAAATGCTCTGATATAAAGTTCATAGAAAATAGCGTTGTTGTACCAATTGTGCATGATTTTTGCTCCAAATTAAAGTGATTACGAAGTTGAGTAAATTGCCCTGTTTTTTTTTGAATAGCCAAGAAAACTCTTCCTCTAGGCAACCCTTTAGGTGTTTTAGATTCTTTTCGCTCTTAGGTGCTTCCGTTCAGTTTAGAGAAAACTCCACAAGGTTTTATAAGTTATAAATGGGGCTATATTTTTGACGAATATAGCGCAAAAAAGGTTCAACAGAAAGGGAAGTGCCGGTGACTTTTTCCATTATTTCATTGGCTGTGTATTTCCGTCCGTATTGATAGATATTTTCTCGCAACCATTCGTGCAGAGTTTGGAAATTTCCGCGTTCTATATCAACGGGTATTTCTGGATTTTGGTTGAGCGCTGCTTCATAAAATTGCGCTGCCATTAAATTGCCGAGTGTATAGCCTTGAAAAGCGCCTCCAATGTAGCCACTATACCAGTGTACATCTTGCAAAACTCCTTCGCTATCGTTTTGGGGTGTGATGCCTAAATCACTGCGGTAGCGTTCGTTCCAAGCGTCGGGTAGGTCACGGATCGGCAAGGAACCTTCCAACATTTCTAATTCTAAATCATAGCGAATCATAATGTGCAGGTTATAAGTAAGCTCATCGGCATCCGTACGAATAAGAGAGGGGCTTACTTTATTAATTGCTCGATAAAATTGATTAATACTAACATTGCCTAATTCTCGGAGAAAAATGCCTTGTAATTGTGGATAAAAGCATTCCCAAAAACCGCGACTGCGGGCGACTATATTTTCCCATAAACGCGATTGGCTTTCGTGAACGCCAGAGGAAATTCCACCGGCCAGGGGTGTGCCTTCATAATGACGATTGATGCCTTGTTCATACATGGCATGACCGGCTTCGTGGATGCTGCTAAATAAGCCTTGAGTGAGTTCGTTTTCGTAGATGCGGGTGGTGATGCGGACATCGCCGATAGAAAATTTGGTGGTGAAGGGATGGAGGGTTTTATCAACACGGCCTCTTTGAAAATCATAGCCAAGTCTGGCGATAATTTTATTACAAAATTCTAGCTGTTTTTGTAGGGGGAAATGTTGAAAAAGCAAGCCGTTCTCAAGGGCCGGTTGGGAGGTGATTTCTGCGACTAGGGGAACGAGATGCTGGCGTAATTTGCTGAATATTTCTCGTAAAAAGGAAGCATTCATGCCGTAGTCGGAAAAATTAATTAAGGGGTCGGCAATGTGTTCGCTTTCTGGGAAAAAACCGGCCATTTCTTGACTAAGTTCGAGGGTTTTTTCTAAATAAGGCTGAACGCGGCTAAAGTCGTTGGCCGGCCTTGCTTGGGCCCAAGCTTCATAGGATGCGGCCCGGTGTTGGGAGACTCTGGCCATGAAAGAAGCGGGGATGCGGATAGCGCGTTTATAGTTGCGTTTGGTGATGCGGATCAGGCTGGCTTCGTCGGAGTCGTAGGGGAGGTTTTCTTCGTAGGGGGTGAGGTCTTCGAGGAGTTGGCCAATTTGGGAATCGGTGAATTTTTGATGGGCTAATTGGCGGAGAGTAGCGATCTGCCGACCTCTGGCAGTTGCCCCACCGGCCGGCATATAAGTTGCTTGATCCCAGTACAGTAAGGATACGGCTGATTCGATATCGTTAATTTCGCTGAGAAGGCTTTTCAGTTGTTCGTATTGGGGTAACGCCGGCGGAGTCGCTGGGCTAATGCTTTTGTCGGAAGTTTGCATGGGGAGAGTCTTGGGGGAGTGAGAGGCTAATTTTTACTTGGGGGCGGGTGTTTTATTTGTGCCGCAGATAACTTTTTGAGAGGGTCAAAGTTGAGCAAATCTGTTTTTTATCTTCTCGCAGAGGATTTTTATTTCAAAATGCCCGGATAGTTAAATTTTACATCCCAAAAATTTGTGATCAGTATCAACTTGGCGTGGCTATGAACCGGCCTTGTGTGTTGGGGTGCCGGTGTAAGCAAAAAGTAAAATTTTTTGCCTCCGGGTAGCTTATTTTTAATTTTCCCAAAATTTTGACTTTCTATCAATCTCTGGGGGGCTGGATTAAAGCACGAAATCGGCCATCTTTACGAATTTTTTCAAAGTCGGGATCGGTTCTCGCCATGTCTCGATATCTGTCTGGGTTGAGGTTGATAGCTACTTGGAGGCTGTCGGTGGCTAATTTTGTTTGATATTGCAAAGCATAACAGCAGGCTTTGTTATACCAAATTAGGGCGTTTTTTTGCTCTAGGGCTAAGGCTTCATTGTAGCTGTCAATAGCATTTTCATACCGGCCTAATTTACCCAGGGCGTTGCCTCGGTTTGTCCAGGCTTCATAGTTATTTGGTTTGACAATTAAAGATTTATCGTAGCTAATAATAGCTTCTCGATATTGCCCTAATTCGTATAAAGCAATTCCTCGATTATTCCATACTTCCCAGTCGTCGGGTTTAAGGGCGAGGGCTTTATCATAGCTGGCGACGGCAGCTTGATATCGTCCGAGTTTGCGTAGGGATATAGCGCGATTATTCCAGGCGTTAGATAAATTAGGCTTAATGATAAGGGCACGATCATAACAGCGAATAGCGTCTTGATAGCGTTCAACTTTTTCGAGGGCGATGCCGCGATTATTCCATGCTTCTGCTAGGTTTGGATTGAACGCTATTGCTCGATCATAGCTTTTGATCGCTTCCATGTATTGGCCGAGTTTTTCGAGGGCGACTCCGCGATCATTCCAGATGTTTGCATCGTCGGGGTTTTCGCTTAGGTGTTGGTCGTATTCGGCTAGGATTTGTTCAAGGGATTGTTTTGTGTTTTCCATTGTTGAGTTTTAAGGTTTATTGTAGGTTTTTTGGCCGGCGGAATGCTTGCTGTCTGCTTCGCAGTTTTTCTGTGCTTTTTTCCCAGTAGGCGAGTTCTTCTTCTATTGTTGTCATGTTATTAATTTTTTTGAGTATCTGTTGAACTGCTTTATATTTCATTTCTACGCAGTCAAACAATTTGCATTTTTCTGTGATGGCTTGAGGTTCTAAAAAAGGTAAAATTTGGCCGGTGCTTAGGCTTTCCCGACGGAGATTTTGTTGTTTTTTGCGTAAAATTTCTGTTTTTTCTTGCCAGTAAGTATATTGTTGCTCTATATTGATAGGTTTAATTTTTTGCAAAGATTCTGTACTTTTATCGGGGGTATTTTGAGGGTTATTTTTCGTCATAGGTGATGACTTCTAAAGGTGAGTAAATGGCGATTTGTGAGTAGCCTTCAAGGAGATTGATGGCGTTATAAAAACGGATTTTTTTATAGTGTACAAGGTTTTTAAAGTCCCAGCTTACAATGGCAAAACATTCGGAGACGGTGGCCATTGCGACGTGAAGGGCATCGAGAATCAATTCTGGAGGGATGCTTTGGGCGTCGAGGTAGGCTTGATGCAGTTTCCAGACATCTCCGCTGAGGTTGACTATGCCGGCGAGTCCGATGGTTTTTTCATAAAAGTCTTTAAGTTGAGGAGGGCCGGTTTCGATTTCGTTTTGGACAACTGCGGAGGTGACGAGGCGAAATTTGCCGGTTTGGACTTCGTGAAAAAATGCTCGGCTTGGTTTTTCATATTCTGGGTCAAAAACGCCGCCAAAAATTGTAGTGTCTGCATATACCCGAAGGATGCGGCTGTTCATTTTTGTGGAGTTTTTTACTTGTTTTTGTATGTCGGGTGCCAAGTAGAAATAGCTTTTTTGATATCTACAGGTGCGCTGGCTATTTCTGCCTTTTGCAAATTTAGCAAAAAATGGTCGCTGCTGGCGCCCTTGGTTTCCACCACCGGCTACATGAATAAAGCGGGCCTCTGCCGGCTGGATACAACCCTGTTTTTTCGACGACAGAAAAAGAACATCGAAGCGATAAAGTTTAGTTACTGACGCCGTGACAACGCCTAAAACTCTCCATTTTCACGAATATTGTAAAAATTCCTATCTGTTTTTGTCATTTCCCGGCCTTCATCAGCATTTAAGTTAATGGTTTGCTTGAGGTTTTAAATCACTCTATTTAACGCTTTTCCTAAAACTCTCAATTCCTCTAACGATAAACCTAGACAAGGCCGCGCATCCACCGGCTCATAAACTTACCCTATCAGCGGCTATTTTTTAACTTCTCTTGATAAGGCTTTTCCAAAGTTGCCGGTAGCGTGTTATCAGCAAAGCAAACAGAAAGACACCCAAGCAAGATACCGGCCCCTAGAGATTCTAATAAAAAAATAGCCGGCAAAAACCGGCTCTCAATGCCTACTAAATTTTAACTACCCCTAACCTACACCAAAACCCCCAAACTTGCCCGATGTTCTCTGCTAATTTCTAACACCCAATTCACCACCTCAGCATACTCATCAAACTGTTCTTTCTGCGACTTAAACAACTGCAAAGCAACATTCAAAGACCCTTCATCCAAACAAGACTTAATTACACAAACCCAACCCCGCGCCCATTCCCAAGCCCGATCTAGCCCCGCCAAATCGCCTTTTAACTCACTCACTCGCAAACGTTGCCGGTCTAAAACCTCCCGCAAACGTTGCCGGTGTGCCAGTGGATAAGGATAACTCATTAAATCTTCCTCCACCAACCAAATTAACTCCTCCAAAACCTGCCAACTCTGGCAACTTTCCAACAACTCAATAACCGCCATCATCCAACTTTGCAAAACTCGATAGCTGCCAAATCTTCCGCCTTCCCCCGCAACTACAACCAAAAACAAATTCGGCCATTTCCAAGCATCCTCAGCCCGCTTATCTTCTGGTTTCGGTTCCGGCAAATAAACCTCTTCTATCGGCTTTTCAATACCCCGCGCAATATCCGCCAACGGAATAGAAATTTGGCGGGGATCAATCACCTCTACTAACCTTTTTCCCCGCAATTCTTCCTTTAAAATTTCCGGCTTTTTAGCCAACAATTCTCGCAAAATCATAGAAATTTCCTGCTACTTTTTAAATCAACAAACTACCTCAAACCTTGACAGAAAACCATAAAAAATCCCCAGCCTAACCGAACGCTAAGAGACAACAAAAGCTAACCTCTTTCGCCCGCAGACTTGCGTTTATTTCCTGGTTTTATAGAGTATTTAAAATTGCAATGTCTTCACATTATAGCACAAATTGGAAAATTATTGATTTTTTAGTCAAGTAATTTAATAAATAGTTACAAGCTCATCGCTTAGGGTTGAAAGCGGGTCGGTTTCAACCCCACAGCAGCATCAACGCCCAAACAAGGCCAAAAAACGCTCATCCTCACGGATGCCATCAAAAGCAGGCTCAGCCATCGCTTGCTGGTCGTATTCACCCGGAACCAAAAACAACGCCTCTCCCAAACACTTCACAGCCGCCTCAATTTCCTCTCGCATCGCCGCATAGCAAGCCTTGCCATACCAAGCCTCAGCCGCGTAAATATTCAACTCCAGCGCCCGATCATAACTCTTTTTCGCCTCCTCCAACCGGCCAGCAAAAAGCAAAGCCCAACCGCGATAAATCCACGCATCCTCATATTCCGGTTGAATGCTTATCGCATGATCATAAAAACTCAACGCCTGATCATAACGTCCGCACTGCAAACAAACATCACCTTTGCGATAAATAGCCCAGTAATCACCGTTTCGCAACTGCAAAGCCCGATCATAACTCTCCAGCGCCTCCGCATACCGGCCTAAGCCAAAAAGCGCCACACCACGCCGGTACCAACTCCAATAATCTTTTGGTCGCAACTTTAGCGCCCGATCATAACCGGCAACTGCATTCTTAGAATCATTGCAATGATACTGCAAAATTACCGAGCGATGATAAACAGCCCAATAATCATTAGGGCGAATTTCCAAAGCCTCGTCAAAACTTGCCACCGCCTCCTGATAGCGACGCAGAATGTAGAGAGCGTGCGCCCGTTCATACCAAAGCCAATAATCTTGACGCTTCAAACGTAGAGCCTGGTCGTAACTTGCCACCGCCTGATCATACCGGCCCAATTCACAAAGCGCATTTCCCCGCAAGTACCAAGCGCGAAAATCATCCAGCCGGTAGCCCAAAGCCTGATCAAAACTATCTACCGCATCCTGATAACAACCGGCTTGCCAAAGCGCCTTTCCTCGCTGATACCAAGGCCAATAACCATCAGGTCGGCATTCCAACAGCCTGTTATAGCTGGCCATAACATCGTTATCATAACCGGCTAAACGCACAGCACGAACAGATTTATAAGTATTCATAAATATAAACAGAGCAGACAAAGGCTTCCAGTTTCTATTGTAAACTCAAGGGCAACGGCATTACAAAACTAGCCATCCAAACAGCTATAGCCTTTTTCTTATAACTGGGGGCCAGAAAAACTGGTTTTTGTTTAAAAACAGACTTTAGAACATAAGCACTGTAATTCCTACCACTAAAAACTGCTTTATTTTTGTGCGGTTTTATAGGCTGATCAAAAACGCACTCCTAATGCCAACAATTCTTAACAAATTTATTCCTCTTCTCGTAGCAACGTCCCAAAGCGTTGATCTCCACGAATGCCATCAAAATAGCGAGATTTTTCTACCAATTGCCCGTACTCAGCCTTTGCCTTTTCCAAGCAAAACCGCAAATTCTCTAAAACTCGCTCAACATTCCCCAACATTGCATAACAGCAAGCCTTATCATAGCGAGTTTCCACATCATCAGGTTTAGTCTCAAGCGCCCTTTCATAACAAGAAATAGCCGACTCATAACGCCCCAAACGCTGGCAAGCTAAACCGCGCCGATGCCAAGCCCAAAAATCATCCTCCTTAACATCCAAAGCTTGATCATAACTCTCGATAGCCGCCTCATAAAAGCCACCGTGACGCAAAGCCTCACCCTTGCGATAATTTCCCCAATAATCGTGAGGCTTAATTTCCAGCGCCTTATCAAAACTCGCCACCGCCTCATCAACCTTATCAAGATCATCAAAAACAACGCCCCGCTGATACCACGCCCAATAATCATTAGGACGAAACTTTAAAGCTTTTTCATAACTACTTAAAGCCTCCTCATAGCGCTTTAAATCTGCCAAAGACTTGCCGCGCTGATACCACGCCCAATAATCCTCGCCTCGAACTTCCAGCGCCTTTTCATAACTTTTAACTGCCTGATCATAGCGCTTTAAATCATCAAGAACATTGCCCCGCTGATACCATGCCCAATAATCATCAGGCCGACATTCAATAGCTTTTTCGTAACTACTTAATGCCTCCTCATACCGGCCCGAATTATGTAAAACTGTTCCCCTCTTATACCATTCCAGATAATCTCGCTTTAAGGTTTCTGATTCTTTTTCCGTATCATTTGCTACTAAATTGCTCGTTTCTGTAGCACCCTGTTCTGCATTTGGCAATAGATTTTCGGCCATAAAAATTTCAGCACTTATCATAAACATTTTCTTTCGGTTCCAATATAAACCAAATGCCGGTGAGTTTGCCTTGCGGCTTTTAGCTTAAGTAGTCAATTGATGACAAAAAACCACCCCCAGCCTTTATTTCTCTTGAATATTTCCAAAAAAAAACCCGTTTCTTTGAGAAACAGGGTTTCGGAACTTTCACAAATAATTAAAAAACTTAAAAATTTGCCCAAACTTTTGGCTTAATCCTGACGTAGCGCCCCCTCTTCAATCAAAGCTTGGAATCGCTCATCCTCGCGGATTTCATCAAAATCTGCATCAGTTTTAGCCAACTCTAAATATCGATCCGGATGCAAATTAATTGCCTTTTCTAAATTAGCAATTGCCTGCTCAACATCGCCATAACCCGCATAGCAACAAGCCTTGTTATACCAAGCCTTATGCTGATCCGGTTGGAAATGTAACGCTTGATCATAACTTGCTATCGCCGAATATTGGCAACCCAAATTATTCAAAGCACTACCGCGAAAATACCAAGCATCCGGGTTATTAGAATTCAGCGCCAAAGCCTTATCCAAACTCACAACAGCCTCAGCAAACCGGCCTATATTTTGCAAAGCCATTCCCCGGTTATACCAAGCCCACTGATAATCCGCCTTGATACTTAAAGCCTTATCATAATGAATAATCGCCTGTTCATACTCGCCTAAATCGTAGAGAGCGTTTGCCTTATTATGCAAAGCTTCGTGAAAATCCGACTTAATTTCCAGCGCCCGATCATAACAAGTAATTACTTGTTCCAACCGGCCCAACTGACGCAAGGCGATTCCCCGATGATACCAAGCCCAATAATAATCGGGCTTAAACTCAATCGCCCGCTCATAACTAACAATAGCCTCCTCAAGCCGACCGACATTTTTCAGAGAAATACCGCGATTATTCCAAGCCCAAAAATAATCCGACTTAAACTTAATAGCCTTTTCATAGCTATAAATTGCTTCCTCAAACCGGCCTAAGTCATCCAATGCGTTACCGCGATTATTCCAAGCCTCGTGAAAAGCAGGTTTATATTCCAACGCCTTATCGTAACTCGCAACCGCTGCCTCATACCGGCCTATATGATACAGCGCATTTCCCCGACTGTACCAAATCTCACTGTGATCTGGTTGCAACTCCAAAGCTCTATCATAACTGGCAATTGCTGTTACATATTGTTGAGTTCGGTTGAGGTGTAAACCCTTTTGAAAAAAGAATTCAACCTCCAGATCGCTAGTATGGTTCATATCAGTTGACATCTACCTTTAGGATGATTTTATTTACCATACCCAAAAACATAACATTCTTCAACTATTCCGTAAATATTTAGTTGCAAAAATCTGACATCTTTCTCTGGAGTGATATTTTTTAAAATTCCCAGATCCCCAGCCAGGCTAACTTCCGTTAAATCACTCATCCCATAAAACCACCGCAAAAAAACCTCAAACTCAGTTAGGCAGTAAGTTTTCCCAGAAAAACACGGTAAAATTCACTGCAACAAAAACTCAAAACCAAAATGACAAACCAACCAAGCCAAACCTACCGTATAGAAAAAGACTCAATGGGCGAACGGCAAATCCCAGCCGAAGCGTATTATGGAATACAAACCCTGAGAGCAACCGAAAACTTTCCCATCAGTGGCATCAAACCCCTAGCAACCTATGTAGACGCCTGCCTGCTAATCAAAAAAGCCACAGCCATAGCCAACGGCGAACTAGGCTGCATTTCCCAAGAAATAAGCCAAGTTATAGTCAAAGCAGCCGACGAAATATTACAAGGAAAACTGCGAGATCAATTTGTCGTAGATATCTATCAAGCCGGCGCCGGTACATCCCACCACATGAACATCAACGAAGTGCTATCAAACCGAGCACTCGAACTCTTAGGAGACGAAAAAGGTAACTACAAACGCATCAACCCCAACGATCACGTCAACTACGGACAATCAACCAACGACGTCATCCCCACAGCCATACGCATCGGCGGCTTACTCGCCTTAGAACATTCCCTCTATCCAGCCATAAACGAAGCCATCACAGCCTTAGAAAAAAAAGGCGAAGAATTCCAAAACATTGTTAAATCAGGCAGAACCCACCTGCAAGACGCCGTACCCGTCCGCTTAGGAGAAAACTTTCGAGCCTGGGCACAAATATTAACAGATCACAAAACCCGAATTGAAACAGCATCCCAAGATTTAATGATATTAGGCTTAGGAGGAAGCGCCGCCGGCACCGGTTTAAATACCCATCCCCAATATCGCCATCGCGTCGCCGAATTACTCTCAGAATATCTCAACAAACCCCTCAAACCGGCACCGCACCTCATGGCAGCCATGCAGAGTATGGCACCCTTTGTTAACGTCTCCGGTTCCCTGCGGAACCTAGCCCAAGACTGCGTAAAAATTTCCCATGATTTAAGATTAATGGATTCCGGCCCCAAAACCGGCCTCAAAGAAATTCAACTGCCACCCGTCCAGCCAGGCTCATCAATTATGCCAGGAAAATATAACCCCGTTATGGCAGAAATGACCTCAATGGTATGCTTTCAAGTCATGGGATACGATAACGCTATTGCCCTTGCAGCCCAGGCCGGTCAACTAGAATTAAACGTTATGATGCCTCTGATAGCTTATAACCTAATCCACAGCATCGAAATTTTGGGCAACACTCTCTCAGCTTTAACAAGACAATGTTTGCAAAACATTACTGCTGTTGAAGATCGTTGTCTTGCCTATGCTGAAGGAAGTTTAGCCCTTGTTACGGCTTTAAATACCCATATTGGCTATTTAAATGCTGCTGCTGTGGCTAAGGAATCTTTGGAAACCGGCAAGTCTCTCAGACAAATTGTAATAGAACGGGGTTTAATGAGTGCTGAACAACTGGCAAAGGTATTAGACTTAGAAAAAATGAGCGAAATGCCGGTTGATTAACAAATAATCTTTTGTTTGTGCTGCCGGCTGCCGGTGTTTTAAAACAATCTCTTGCTTTGTTCACTCTAGGATTCCAAGTTTGATTTAGCCAGTTTTCTGGTTTTATTCAAGGTTATTTTTTTAACCGCAGATGAACGCAGATGAACGCGGATAGGTTAATTTTTAAATGGCGATTTGGGATTATCTGGCAGGGGTGGGCAAAGCATCTGTTAATTAATTACAAAAAGAGGAGAAAAACGATGACTCGCGGTTCTTTTGCCACAATGAAAATTCAAAGTGATGTTACAGAGGTAACGTTCTATTTTGAAAGCGGACACTCGGAAGGATATAAACTGCCTTTTTCGCCCCTAGAACTTCAACAAAAACTGCCACAAATGTTAACTCAGCCTTGGTTGACTTTTAATTTGATTGATCAAACGGTTGTTATTTGCACCGGCAAACTTATAAAAATAGAAATTAAACCGGGTTTGGCAGAACTGCAAGGCGACAATATATACTCAGCGGAGAGAGTGACAAGTTTGCAACGGGGCGCCACCGGCAGAATGGGAACTCCCAGCTAAAAAAAGCAAGTTGTGCTAAACAAGAATTAAAGTTACCAAACCGGAAATTATGGCTACTGTTAGTTTAATTCGCGCTGAAAGTTACGACCGGCAACAATTGCAAAAATCCCTAGAAACTCTCCTCAAACCTCTGGGCGGGATATCAGCTATCGTCAAACCTGGAGATCGAGTTTTACTCAAACCAAACCTCCTCACCGGCGCCCGTCCTACCAAAGAATGTGTCACCCGACCAGAACTTGTTTACTGTGTAGCCAAAATGGTCATAGAAGCCGGCGGGAAACCGTTTATGGGAGATGGGCCGGCCTTTGGTAGTGCAAGGGGTGTAGCCGAAGCCAACGGATATAAACCTATCTTAGAAGAATTAAACTTGCCGGTGGTAGAATTTCACGGCAAACGCTACCAAACCGTCAGCCAAGAATTTAACCATTTGCTGCTATCAAAAGAAGCAATGGAAGCTGATGTAGTAATAAACCTACCCAAAGTAAAATCCCACGTTCAATTAACAATGACTTTGGGAGTAAAAAACTTGTTTGGATGTGTCCCCGGAAAAATGAAAGCCTGGTGGCATACAGAAGCCGGAAAAGATGCCAGCCGGTTTGGTCAAATGTTAGTAGAAACCGCCCGCGCTGTCAATCCAAATTTAACCATAGTAGATGGAATCATCGGGCACGAGGGGAATGGCCCCAGCGGTGGCGAACCCCGCTTTTTGGGAGTTCTAGCAGCTTCTCAAGACGTTTTTGCCCTCGACTTGGCAATGTTAGAAATTCTCAACGTTGATCCAGCACTCGTACCAACCGCAGCCGCATCAATTAAACTAGGACTATGCCCAAATTTTGCTGACATTAATTTCCCCTTAGAAAAGCCGGCAGACTTGCAAATTAATGATTGGAAACTCCCAGAAGCGCTTGTACCTATAGATTTTGGTTTACCTCGCGTCATTCGTTCCACTTTTAAGCATCTCTACATCCGCTTTATCAAAGAACCCATGAAAGTTTACTCTACCCGATAGGTTTTTTACACAGAGAGGGATACAGAATTTATACTTTTTCTGCCTCCCTCTTCTACTGGTTTTTTTAAAAAGCCTCCAAAAAAACCATAAAGTGATATAATCTCCAGCAATACAAAGAGGAAAAAGTTAATGCGAGTTTTAATGGTCTATCCCCTGTTTCCAAAAACTTTTTGGTCTTACGAAAAAATCTTAGAATTAGTGAATCGCAAAGTGCTTTTACCCCCACTAGGGTTAGTAACGGTTGCTGCAATTTTACCCCAAGAATGGGAATTTAAGTTAGTAGATCGCAATATTCGCGCCGTTACAGAAGAAGAGTGGGACTGGGCAGAATTAGTTATTTTTTCCGCAATGATTGTACAGAAAAATGATTTGCTTTTACAAATTCGTGAAGCAAAATTACGCGGAAAACGGGTGGCGGTGGGTGGCCCTTATCCGACTTCTGTACCTTCGGAAGCTTTGGAAGCTGGGGCTGATTATTTAATTTTAGATGAGGGAGAAATTACGCTGCCGATGTTTGTTTCAGCGGTTAAAGCTGGGGAAACTCAAGGTGTTTTTCGGGCCGGTGGTGAAAAACCGGATGTTACCAGCACTCCCATTCCTCGGTTTGATTTGCTGGAGTTAGATGCCTATGATTCAATGTCTGTACAGTTTTCGCGGGGCTGTCCTTTTCAATGTGAATTCTGCGATATTATTGTCCTCTATGGTCGCAAACCTCGGACTAAAACTCCCCAGCAATTGTTAGCAGAATTAGATTATCTTTATGAGTTGGGCTGGCGCAGGGGTGTGTTTATGGTCGATGATAATTTTATCGGCAATAAACGGAATGTAAAGTTACTTTTGAAAGAGTTAAAAGTTTGGCAAGAAGAACATCAGTATCCATTCCGGTTTAATACCGAGGCTTCGATAGATTTGGCCGCTGATGAAGAAATGATGCGGTTGATGGTGGAGTGTAATTTTGATGCTGTGTTTTTGGGGATTGAAACGCCGGATGAAGACAGTTTACAAATGACGAAAAAGTTTCAAAATACCCGGTCTTCTTTAACTGAGTCAGTGCAAGCAATTACGCGGGCCGGTTTGCGGCCAATGGCAGGGTTTATTATTGGGTTTGATGGGGAAAAATCGGGGGCCGGTGATCGCATTGTGCGTTTTGCAGAACTAGCCGCAATTCCGACTACAACCTTTGCAATGTTGCAAGCTTTACCGCATACTGCACTTTGGCACCGGCTAGAAAAAGAAGGACGAATGAGGGATAAGGATGGTAATATTAATCAAACCACTTTGATGAATTTTATTCCGACGCGGCCTTTAGAAGAAATTGCCCGTGAATATGTCGAGGCGTTTTGGCAGTTGTACGATGCAGAGCAATTTTTAGACCGCACTTATCGCTGCTTTTTGATTTTGGGTGCCCCTGTGTGTAAAGCACCATTTAAATGGCCGAGTTTGATAGATTTGCGAGCGTTTTTAATAGTGGTATGGCGTCAAGGTTTTAAACGCAACACTCGTTGGAAGTTTTGGCATCATTTGTTTAGCATTATTAAAAACAATCCGGGGGTATGGGAGCATTATTTAACAGTATGTGCTCACAACGAGCATTTTTTGGAATACCGGCAAATTGTGCGGGATGAAATTGAAGCACAACTGGTGGAATTTTTAGGACAGGAAGCTGAAAAGCCGGGGGTTGTTGTTGGGGCCGGTTAAATTTATCTGGCTCTGAAAAATCAAGAGTTGGGAAGGGGCCGGTTTAGCGATATCATTGGTTACAGTGTGGATCGCTGAAGTCAGCCCCTAAAAGGTTATAAAATCAGGTATTTGGTTCTCTTTGAGATTCCTTTTCCCTTAAGCGGCGTTGCTCACCTTGCTCAATTTCACGCTCTAAGAAATAATTAAGTACAGTTCGCAGCAAAACCATCGCCGCCAAATTTAAAATATCTTGGCGTGTCGGAGCAACAGCATTGCGTAAAATATCACTTGCTGCCGTAAACTCCAAACCCAAAGTCAAAACTCGTCCAAGCTTTAAACCAACTGACTCAGTATAACCTTCTGGAAAGCCTCTTCTGTGTCGCTCTGAGCCTTCCTTACTCGGTTTTACTTGAAAAAAAACCTTTAAACGGAGAGGGTGGGATTTGAACCCACGATGACCTTACAGCCATAACGGATTTCGAGTCCGTCGCATTCAACCACTCTGCCACCTCTCCAAGTTTTCCCATGTTACCACATCTGCCGGTGTTTCACAATAACCCATTCTTTGCCTCACCGTCCAAAGTTTTTTGAAAACCACCGGCCCCTGTCCACTCAATCGCACCATCACGGCCAGTCCAATATAACTCAGCGTTTACCGCTTTTAGATACTCTGTTGTTTCAGCATCCACCGAACGAGACGAAGCTATTGCAAAGGCCGGTTCCAAGACCTCAATCAAAGATGCTTTTAAAGCCTTCCCTGACCACCAAAGCACCTGTAAGTTTTCCAGTTTAATTGTTTTCGCTAATTTTTCTTGTTCTGTTGGCTTGAGATTTCCCAACCATAACCAATTTTGTCCCTGAATTTCCAACAAAACCACCGGCGCTTCTGTATTCAAAACTCGAACTGAAATCCCGCCCAAAGCTACTGTTTGACCCACCGGCAATTCTTGAAAAAATCCCGATTGTTCCGACTGTTTACTGTCTTCTTTATCGTTGTTAATTATACCATAAAAACTTTTAATGGGCATCGCTTTACTAACCAAATCCCAAGCTTGTTTACTCTTAAGCTGAGAATTTAATGCCAACCCCCAATCAATTTGATTTACTCCTCTTTCTTGCAGAAAACTTAAAACCGTAAAGCGAGCCGTATTTTCATCGCCACTTTTAATTAAAGTCACTTCACCCTTATCTTCAAACACCAAAACCGGCTCACCATTTGTCGCTAAAACTGTTACTCGTGAAACAGAAATTTTTGTTTGCCAAGCCGGCACCACTACCACAACGACCGCTACAACAAAACTTAAACCCAAAACATAGGGTAAAAAATTAAAGCTTTTTTTCTGATTTTTTTTCTTTTTACCTTTTTGAAATCGGCTTGCCTGTTTTTGTTTTGCTTGCCACAAAGACAAAATCCAAACCAAAATAATCAGCCCATAAAGAGTCACAAGCTGCACAACTGAAATAGCGCCAACAGCAACAGAATTACCCGGCAACTGACTGAAATACTCAGCAATTTTAATTAGCCAGTGAGTAGGGTAAAAAAGCAAATAAGCTAAAGCGCTGCCAGCAGTCGGTACAAAAAAACCCGTAAAAGCGCTAATAAACCCACCCAAACTAATAACAGCAATCAGGGGAGCCGTGATAATGTTAACAATGATACTGTAGGGAGAAATAACATTAAAAGTATAAAGTTGTAGCGGTAAAGTCCACAGAGAAGCAGCCAAAGGAACAGCAATAACAGAAGCAATGGTAGTGGGCAACCAGTCGAGACGGGCTAAAATTCCGGGTACCGTCACCACCAGTCCCAAAGTTGCCAAAAAACTTAAATTAAAACCGATATCCCAAATCCAGCCTGGGTTAAATAATAATAAAAATGTGCCCGCTAAAAGCAAAGAACCCAAAGGCTTAACTTTTCGGTCAGTTAAAAGTGCTAATAAAGCACCTACACCCATCAAAGCAGCACGAGACACGGCAGGTTCAAAACCAGCCAAGCCGGTGAAGATAATAATAGCAGCAATTCCGACACCAAACTGCAAGCGATCAGAAAGGCGTTTTGTTAAAGCCAAAACCACACTTAAAATCAAGGAAACTTGAGCGCCTGAAGCTGCCACAGCATGAGCTAAACCAACTTGAGCAAACCAATCACGAACATCATAAGGTAAATCGACGGCTTCTTTGCCAAGGGTCATGGCGCTGACAAGTGGGCCTTCGGGGACACCGAGTTTGTCAACTTGGATGCGAGCAATATGCCGGCGCAGTAGCCACCAACCATATTTAGAGACGTTTTGACCTTCAGGAATATTAACTTGACGGGCTCGAAAGCCGGCAAAACAGCCTTCTTTGGCTAAATAAGCTTGAAAATCAAAAGCGCCTGGGTTGGCGGGGGGTTGGGGTTTGTAGAGGATGCCGGTGAGTTCGACAAATTGACCCGGACGCAGGCCGGTGGCTTGCAGGAGGGGTGCAGTAATATAAACTTTACCCGTTACTCCTTGTAGTTCTGGCTGAGATTGTTCTTGCTCGTTTGTTTGGGGCGGTTGAGAGGTAATAATTTCGGTAAAGCTAGTTGCATCCAGCCAAAATTGGGCTTTGCCAGAACGAGTCAGGCGTGGCATACTCTCTACATTGCCAGCCAGAATCATTAAAGGTTCTTGCAGAAATTGAGAGTTTTGCGTCTGGATGCTGTTAGGGGGGACAAAATGGCTGATATCGTTAGCAGCCGGTTGGGGAATGCGCCATTGAAAGTAAAGGGTTGCCACCAATCCAATGATACCGGCGATTAGCCACAGAAAAGCCTTCGGGCCGGTGCGCCAAAAGCGGGGGACAACAAAAAATGCTGCCACGCTAAGAGCCAATAGTATGACACCACCGGCCGGTAGGCGAAAAACTTGAGCAGAGATTGCTGTAGAGAGCAACCCTAGAATATAGGCAAAACAAAGAAGTGCGACACCTGTGGCACTCATTAGATAGATAGTCCTAATTTCAACCCAAAAACGACATGAATTACCATCAGTACAAGGGCGGTACTTCCCAAGTAGGCGTGAATGGTGCGGAAGGTAGCTTTATTGTCGCCGCCAAAACCAAATAGGGAGATACTGCCATTGATGGCGAGCAATCCCAGCAAAATTGAGCCTGTCCAAAAATGGGGGCTTTCTAAGATGGGCTGATGCTGCATAACGAGAGAGAGGAGTCCGCCGGTGTAGCCTAATGCCATGAATAGGAACATCCAGGGGGCGATTTGCCGGTGAGCGCTACGATTTTTATTGACAAGATCACCATCTTTGCTGAGTCGTACCCGCCAGCCGGTGAGTCCGACAAAACTACCCATCACAAAAATAACAATGCCCATCATAGCGGGGTGCCCCCAGTGGGTGATGGGTTCGGGGATATTCAAGCTGCGGAAGAATTGGGCAATGGGTTCGAGGAGTTGGTTTAGATCCATACGTTGAGTGTTGTTGATTTGTGCTGTAGTAGTACAGGCTTCCCGCCTGTGTTTGGTTGTGAGGCTGACCGCAAGATGGCTGACTTTGCAGTTTATCTTTTTTAATTATCTGGTGGAAGTTGCCAGAAATTAAGGGGCCTTTTAGAGGGATGCGGGGGTTGGTGTATTTTTGTGGCGTAAGAGGGGAAATTCAAGTTGTTCTCGCTGTTGCAGGTAAAGGTGAGCAACACGCCGTGCTAGGTTGCGGATGCGGCCAATATAACGAGTGCGTTCGGTGACGGCAATTACGCCTCTGGCGTCTAGTAAGTTGAAGCTGTGGGAGCATTTGAGGACGTAATCAAGGGCCGGTAATACTAGACCTCGCTGGACGAGTTGTTCTGCTTCTTGTTCGTAAAGTCCAAACAAGGTGAAGAGTAAATCGGGGTTGGAGGCTTCAAAGTTATAGGTACTATGTTCAATTTCGCCTTGGAGGTGAACGTCGCCATAGGTTACTTCATCTGTCCAGCGAATTTTGGTAAAGGCTTCGACTTCTTGAAGATACATTGCCAGACGTTCTAAACCATAGGTGATTTCGATACAGACGGGCCGGCAGTCGATGCCGCCACATTGCTGAAAGTAAGTGAATTGGGTAATTTCCATGCCATCGAGCCAAACTTCCCAGCCAACGCCCCAAGCGCCCAAGGTGGGGGATTCCCAGTTATCTTCAACAAAACGAATATCGTGATCTTCGGGCCGGATGCCCAAGGCGCGTAGGGAGTCTAGGTATATTTCTTGGATGTTATCGGGGGAGGGTTTGATGATGACTTGATATTGATAATAGTGTTGGTAGCGGTTGGGGTTTTCGCCATAGCGGCCATCTGTGGGCCGGCGACAGGGTTCTACATAGGCGACAGACCAAGGTTCAGGGCCAATGGCTCGTAAAAAGGTATGGGGACTCATGGTGCCGGCCCCTTTTTCAATATCGTAGGGCTGGGCAATCAGGCAGCCGCGCTCTGCCCAGAACTGGTGCAAGGTGGCAATAACAGACTGAAAATTCACAAATTTTTCCTCACGAGCAGGAGAGACTGTTTCTATTTTCCCCTAAAAGCGTTACAGGGTAAGGAATGCAGATGTCTTAAAAATCAGCCAAAAAATTTTTACCAAAAGGGTTGACAACCTTAAGGAGAATTGTTAGAGTAATAAAGCGGTGAGGAAAGCGAGAGC